>JANLXD010000131.1:0-6331 GCA_031364935.1 Candidatus Eiseniibacteriota bacterium | reverse complement strand
CGATCGGCTACCACCCGCTCGATCTGCCGCGGCTGAACCTGGACACGGTGGCCATGTGGATCCGCCCCGATGAGGCGGTGCTCGCGGCCATGCGCGTGAAGGGCCTCAATCCCAGCGAAGGAATGTCGGGACTCCGGAATCTTCTGATCACGCTGCTGCCGTTGCACGCCATGTGCGACCGCCCCGACCTTGGCGGCATCCTGGACAGCGCGAACCTGGGAGATCAGGCGATCTTTCTCTACGACCGCTATCCGGGCGGGCTGGGCTACGCCGAGCGCGGCTACTCCATCGTCGAGGAACTGCTTCGCGCGACTCTTCGCCTGATCGAGGATTGCCCCTGCGAGATCGGCTGCCCCTCGTGCGTGGGTCTTCCTGTGCTGCGTCCCGCCCAGCAACAGGACTACGACCTCCACGGCGGCTGGCCCATTCCGAACAAGGCCGCGACCGAGGCGCTGCTGCGCCGGTTGCTGGGAGCCTAGGCGCCGCGGCCCGGCGGTCACCACGACCATGCTCTCCAAGGCGCTGCGGGATCGGATTGGCGGGCTGATGCGGGGTGGAGGGCTGGGCTCGTATGGACCCGCCAACGGGAACGGCCATTCGAATGGAAACGGCGCGCCCAACGGACACGCGGCGCCGAACGGAAACGGATCCACGGCGACCCACGGCCGCCACTTCATCTCGACCGGGATCGAGGAAATCCTCCCCGGTGGAATCATCCAGACGTCGCAGGGAACCGTCTTCGCGCACGAGCGGCTCTACACCGATCTCGGCGAGCGTCCCGTTCCGCTCCTGCGCCGCATGGCGGAGCTTTGCACGTACCCCGATGGCCGCTTCTCCGATGGCCTCGACCCTGAGCGGTGCTACGTCGCCATTCCGGGCGTCGATTGCCCTTACTCCGATGCCGCCGAGCCCCGCCGCCCGCGCCAACAGCGCCGCCGGCGCCCGCGCGATCTGGCCGAGGCGGCGGGCCTGGGTGACCCGCCCGAGCGCGGACTCTTCCGGCGCTTCGGCCATCGCCGCGTCCTCTACATGGACATCGAAACGTGCGGGCTTTCGGGCGTGCCCGTCTTCCTCGTGGGTCTTTGCATGGTGGGGGACCGAAACCTGGTTCTTCGCCAGCTCTTCGCGCGCGACTACGCGGAGGAGCGCGCGCTGTTGGTCGAGCTGAGCCGGATCGCGGCGGAGCACGATTTCCTCATCACCTTCAACGGGAAGACATTCGACGTGCCATTTCTTCGCGACCGCGCCACGCACCATCGTCTCAACGCGCCCATCGATCTTCCGCATCTCGATCTGCTCTGGATGGCGAGGCGGCGCTGGAAGGGGCATCTTCCTGACTGCCGGCTCAAGACGATCGAGTGGCGAATCCTGCGCCGGCGCCGCGCGGGAGACGTGGGCGGGGCGGAGATCCCGGGCCTCTATCACGACTACGTAAAGCGCGGGGAGGCGCATCGCCTGCTACCCGTCTTCCACCACAACCTGCTCGACGTGGTCGCGATGGCGGAGCTGACGCCGGTGATCTTCGATCCCGAGGTCGATGTCTACTAGGCGCGCCGGCTTCGTACTCAGCCGGGCAACGCGCCACTCAGGAAGCTGCCCGCGCCTCCCACTTCTCCCGAGGCAGCGTGAAGCGGACCGCGCCGGCCTCGATGGCCGATTCGTCCGAAAGATCGAAGCCGTTCTTTCGGAGAACTCCCTGCGAAGAGGCGCCGTCCATCGCCGTCTCGGCGATGACCCGCCGTACGCGCGGATTCTGAAACGCCCACGCGACCAGGGCGCGAACTCCCTCGGTGGCGTACCCCTTCCCCTGATAACCCTCGAGCAGGGAATAGCCCACCTCGACGGTGCCGTCTTCGGACGGCAGCCCCTTGAATCCGCCGTTTCCGATGAGCAGCGCATTGCCGGTTGCCTTCGCCGGCTTCAGAAGCCAGTACCAGCAGCCGTAGCCCGCGGCCTCGGGGTGCTGCTGAGCGAAGCGCAGGAAGTAGCGCATCGACGCGTCATCGTTGAGCGGTGGGGGCCACGTTCCCGGCACCGCCACGCCCAAGAGGCGCGCCATCTCGGCGCGGTCCTCGATCTCGGCGCTCGCGAGCGCCTCGTTGCCTGCGACGAGGCGCATGCGGTCGGTCTCAAGTTGGAGGGGAGAGGTCACGGAACTATCCTCGCGCTCGCGAGAACGTCCGGCAAGTCCGCACGAACGTCCGGCCAGCTTGGTGGGAACCGGCGCCCGACCCCATGGCGGAACCGACGCCGTCGAACCTTCGACTCGGTGTCTCGGGTCAGCCGGCGATGGCACCTGGGAAGCCCGCAGCGCGGGTCGCCGAGAACATCAAGGTTCCAATAGACTTAGGGTCGCCTTCCGCGGCGCCACGCCCGCGCCCCCCTCAAACCATCCGGCCCGCTCTGTGCCATATCCGTATCAGCGCCGTCGCTCCGCGTGCCCCTGCTTGCGCGCACGGCTCGGCGCGATCCGCCGGAACGGCGGCAACACGGCTGCGGATTGGGGGGAAAGCGACTCGCGGTACCGGAGTGCACGCGGGCCGCTCCCGGAACTCCGCCGAGGGACGGAGTTGCCTGTATGGGTTTGCCCCGGCCGTCGTCCGCCGAGGAAGTCCGAGTGGGGAAGCACACGCGCGGGGCCCGGTCCCACCTCCACCAGCCTATAGCCTGGGCCCCGCCGTGATACCTGGCGGCTTCCCGTCCGGAAATTTCGCCAAAGCCAGAGCACGGCACTCCTCCAGGACTTCGAGCGGGATCATCCGCTTGGCCAGCCAGACTCCCAGCCCGACAATGATCACGTCGTCCAGATGGCCCAGGATGGGGATGAAGTCGGGGATGAGGTCGATCGGCGAGAGTGCGTAGGCGGCGAGGGCGAGGATCAGGCCCTTGGCGCGCCTGGGCGTCCGGGGATGCCGGGCCGCCAGGAGGAGCGCCTCGGCCTCGATGCGCAGCGCCCGCGCTCGTTCCTTCCAGCGGATACCCACATCCCCCCTAGTACACGCGCACCGGCAGGATCACCATCGGCAGGCCGTGGAACGCGAGGCGGCGCTGCAGGGCGATGCACGTCTGATTGTGCAGCCAGCGGACGATACTCCCTTCCTTCTGGAAGATGAGCTGGCCCGCGACGGTGACGCTTCGGGGATATTGCTCCTGGACCTCGATGCACAGGCGCTCCAGCTCGTCGACGATGTCGGTGCCGATCGCGTAGCGGCAATCGGCCGGAATCCCCAGCTTCCGCGCGAACTCCACGTACTTCTGAAGCTCCTCCTCCGTGCTCTTCTTCAGAGCTTCGATCTCCTCCGCGCCCTTGAACCGTCCTGAATCGATGGCGCCCACCGAGATGAACACGACCTGCTTGAACTGTCCCGGGAAGACTCGGAACAGATTCAGGAGCGTGTGGATCCCGAGCCCGCCGAACGTGGTCACGGTGAGGATCGCGGTGTTGGCGTTCTTCTTCAGGGGCGCCTGGGTCGGCTCGCCGCTCGGCAGCGGCACCGTGGTGAGGGCCTGGTCCAGGCGATGGAGGCTCAGGCTGGTGTTCATGTAGTGGCGCCGGATCATCACGCAGACCATGCAGATGATCGCGGTGGTGAGGAGCGTCGCCCACCCGCCCTCCGTGAACTTGAAGGCGATCGTCCCGACCAGGACCGATCCCGTCACGATGAAGCCGAGCGAGCTGGTGAAGAACGCTCCCTTCCACGGCTGCCCCTCCCGCCGCAGATTGATCGCGTCCCGGCACATCCCCAGCTGGGCCAGCGTGAACGTGAGGAACACGTTGATCGAGTAGAGCACGACCAGGAGGTGCACGCGCCCCTGTGTGGCCATCAGCACGGCCAGGGCGGAGACGGCCATGAAGAGAACGCCGTTCGAGGTGACCAGCCGTTCGGAGAGGCTCGAGAACCGCGAAGGCACCCACCGGTCGAAGGCCATGTAGACCAACACGCGCGGGCCGCCGAGGAATCCAGTCTGGGCCGCCACGAAAAGCAGGGTCCCCGACGAGATCAGGGTGATCACCACGAGCGCGTGCCCCAGGGCCGATCCGGGCGGGAAGATGGTGCCCGCGATCGCCGAGAAGAGGACTGCGTTCAAAGTCTTTCCGGGCACCGGATGCACCTGATAGAGCAGGTATCCGAACAGGATGCCGCCTGCGATCAGGGCGAGGGAGACCGCCATGTAGCGCATGGTGATCTTGGCGGTCTCCACCTTGGGGTCGCGCAGCATCGGGACGCCGTTGGAGACGGCCTCGATTCCGGTGTACGTGCCGCCGCCCAACGTGAAGGCGCGGAATAGGATCATTAATAGTCCAACCCAGCCGATCTGCTGCACCGCCGCGGAGGACTGCTGGTGCAGGTGCTCCACCTCGACCGGAATCTTGCCCGCGCTCGCCGCGATGCCGGCGATCAGGCCCGCGACGTGCGTGAAGATGAAAAGGAGGAAGATCGGCGAGATGATCGCGACCGATTCGCGCACACCCCTCAGATTCAGGAGCGTGAGTAGTCCGAGCAGAAAGAACGTGAACGGCAGCTTGATCAATTGGTACTGCGTCGGGAGCACGCTGAAGAGCTGGTCGGAGCAGGCCGCGAGCGAGATGGCGACGGTCAGGACGTAGTCGACGAGGAGCGCGCTGCCGGAGACGAGCCCCGCTCCGGGGCCGAGCAGCTTGGTCGCGACGACGTAGCCGCCTCCGCCCGCCGGGAACCTCTCGATGATGCGCATGTAGCTCGCGGCGATGATGATCACGGTGACCGCGGTCAGGATCGCGAGCGGGATCGCCAGGAAGTCGTTCCCCTCGAGGGCGAGGAACGCCGCTTCGGGGCCGTACGCGGAGGACGACAGACCGTCCGCGCCCAGGCCCACCCAGGCCAGAAACGCAGCGAGGGAGATCTTGTGGAAGAGCTGCGGGTCGGAGATCGCGCGCGCGGGGCCTACGACCATCTCCAGGGCCCGCTTCGCGTACCGGACGATCCCCGGCTCGGTCACTTCGCCGGGAGGCGGCTCTGGCGGGAGCGGGGGGAGAGGGCGTTCCGGGCCCGGCTCGTCCTCTGGAGGCTGTTCAGACATATATAAGCGGCGAATGATACTCCGGTGCGGGGCAAAACAAAACCGCCCCGGCGCGGCCGCGTCGGGGCGGGTGGCTTGGTAGGCGCATCAAACTGGCGTTACGTTCGCAGCCTGCTTGCCTTTCGGACCCTCCACGATCTCGAATTCCACGACCTGGCCTTCGGCGAGGGTCTTGAATCCCTCGCCCTGGATCGCGGAGTAGTGGACGAACACGTCCTCGCCGCCGGCCTGCTGAATGAATCCAAAGCCCTTGGCCTCGTTGAACCACTTCACCGTACCGCGCTTGCGCATCGAGCTCACCTCCCTCCGAAGGGGAAGCCTCACGAATGCCTCGTCCCTCGGAAGTTTGCTTCAGCGTTCCATCACCATTCGGCCACGAGACGCGAGGGACCGTATCGCCGCGCTCCCGGGGCTGTCAAACCGAAAGTTTCAGCCCGCTGGCCAAAAACCCGCATGGGCAGGCCCGTTTCACCGGGTCTGGATCGTGCGGAGGCCGGGAGTCGATCCCTCCCAGGCGATGCGGCCGTCGGTCCGAAAACGGTACCCGGGATGCCGCCTCAGGAACGAGACCGCGGCCTCGTTCTGGAAGATCCCCGTCGGCTCGGCGGGGCCGGCCTCGCGGAAGTGCGTATACCCGGCGCCCCCCTCGTAGAGGAAGTCGATGGTGGCGACGCGGTACACGCGGTCGCTTTCGATCGGACGGCCGTCCACCTGGATGTCGGTGGCGCGATTGCCATCGATACCGAATGAAACGCCGCTCACCTGGGCAAAGTCGCTCTTTCCGAGCCGGCTCGCCACGAAGTCGAGGAGTCCCCGGAGAGCGTTCCCGGTCATCGGCACTGCCACGATCGTGTTGTCGAAGGGAAAAGTGGAGTAGATATCGGCGACCGTTACCGGCCCCATGGGGATGGGGGCGCGGATGCCGCCCGTGTTCATCACGGCGACGTCCGCGTTCGCGGCTTCGCGCAGCACGTCGGCGGCGAAGTTCCCGATGGGCGTCTCGACGTCCTCGCGCCGCGGGGTGGGGACGCGCTCGGCCGCGACGTAGACGGAAGCCCCCATCGCCGCCTGAACCGAATCGGCCACGGGTGCGAGAAGCGCCGCGACCTCCCTGTCCTCGCCGTCCGAAGGGCGCACCGGAAGGAGCTGGTAGCGGAACTCCGCGGGGCGCCGGTCCACGATGGAGAACACGCTCCGGCCCAGCCGGTCCCCCCACGCGCCCGTCTGCACGATGGGAATGCCGCCCCGGCCGGGCGCCTCGCCGCCCCCG
>JANLXD010000078.1:0-3804 GCA_031364935.1 Candidatus Eiseniibacteriota bacterium | reverse complement strand
TGCCGCCCCTGCGCGATCGGCCCGAGGACATCCCGCACCTCGTGGAGAATTTCGCCGCGCGCATTGCGAGGGAGGCCGGCGTGAAGCCCCGGACGTTCACCGCCGCCGCGCTCGACGCGCTCGCGCGCTACCCGTTTCCCGGGAACGTGCGCGAGCTTCGAAACATCGTGGAGCGCCTGATGATCATGGCACCCGGCGCGACCGTGGGAGTGGAGCCGGTGCGGGCCATGCTGCCCGCGGCGCAAGGCGCGGCGGGCGCGGCGGGTGGCGTTGGAGGCGCGGGCGCGGGCGCGGGCGGTGGCGCTTCGGGAGGGCGCCTGGCCGACCTCGTGCGCGAATTCGAGCGGAGCGCCATCGAGGCCGCGATCGCGGCGGAGGGTGGAAATGTGACGAAAGCGGCCGCGCGGCTAGGTCTGGAGCGGAGCCACCTCTACAAAAAGATGAAGAAGCAGGCGTGAGCGCTCCGCACCCGAGCGCCCGCCCGCGTGCAGCACCCCATCAACCCGCCCGCATCCGCTCGAGGAGCCGCGCGCGGACGCCGAGCCACTCGTCCGAGAGGACGCTGTAGTAGATCGTATCGCGCACCACGCCACGGTCGCTGATGGCGTGGCTGCGGAGAATCCCCTCTTCGACTGCGCCCATGCGAAGCATGGCGTCGCGGGACCGGCGGTTCTTGACGTTGGTCTTGAACTCCACGCGCAGGCAACCCCACGTCTCGAAGGCGTGGCGCAGCATGAGGTATTTCGCCTCGGTGTTCACGTGCGAGCGCTGGAACTCCCGGCCGACCCAGGTCCATCCGATCTCGACCCGGCGGTTCTTCGGCTCCATGTTTCCGAAGCGCGTGCACCCGGCGACCTTCCCGCTGGCCACGTCCACGGTGGCGAACGGAAGCGACCGTCCTTCCCTCTGCTCGCGCAGTGCTTCCTCCAGATAGCGCCGGAGATCCTCGGGAGTCTCCATCGTGGTCAGCGTCCAGGTCCACATGTCAGGATCGAACGCGATCGCGGCCAGCCCTTCGTAGTGGCTCTCCAGCGACAGCGGTTCCATCCGAACCCGCTCCCCTTGCAAGAGAACCGGCTCTGCGGATATCGTGGATGCCATGACCCGAGTGTATCCGATCGCGCTTGCCGTGATTCTCATGATGCCGGCCCTCGCGACCGGCACGCTTCGCCCTTCGCAATAAGTCCGATCTCGAATGGAGAAGCGCGTGCGCATCGGAACGCCGCTGACGCCGGGAGCCACCAAGGTGATGCTCCTGGGCGCGGGCGAGCTGGGCAAGGAAGTGATCATCGCCCTGCAGCGGCTGGGCGTCGAAGTGATCGCCGTGGATCGCTACGCCCACGCGCCCGGGCACCACGTGGCGCACCGCTGGCACGTGATCGACATGACCGACGCGGCCGCGCTCCGCGCCGTGGTCGAGCGCGAACGTCCCCATCTGGTGGTGCCGGAGATCGAAGCTCTCGCGACCGACGAGCTGGTCCGCATCGAAGCTGACGGGCTCGCCGAGGTGATCCCGACCGCGCGCGCCGCCCGTCTCACCATGAACCGCGAGGGGATCCGGCGGCTCGCGGCGGAAGAGCTGGGCCTCCCCACGTCGCGCTACCGGTTCGCCGAGAGCGCCGAATCGGTCCGCGCGGCGGCGGCCGACTTGGGCTTCCCGGTGGTGATCAAGCCGGTCATGTCCTCGTCGGGCAAGGGACAGTCGGTGGTGCGCGAGCCCGCCGCGGTCGAAGGCGCGTGGGACTACGCGATGAGCACGGGGCGCGTGAAGCACGGCCGCGTGATCGTGGAGGAGATGATCCCGTTCGAGTACGAGATCACGCTCCTCACGGTGCGCTCGCTGGACGAGGCGGGCCGCCCGGCCACTTCCTTCTGCGAGCCTGTCGGCCACGTTCAGGTGAAGGGCGACTACGTGGAGAGCTGGCAGCCGCAGCCGATGTCCGCGGCCGCGCTCGCCCAGGCCCGCGAGGTCGCGCGCGCCGTGACCGACGCCCTGGGCGGACGCGGGATCTTCGGGGTCGAGCTGTTCGTCAAGGGCGACGAGGTATGGTTCAGCGAGGTCAGCCCGCGCCCGCACGACACCGGCATGGTGACCATGGCCACGCAGGCGCAGAGTGAGTTCGAGCTGCACGCGAGGGCGATTCTGGGCCTCCCCGTGAGCACGGCGCTCCGCTCTCCCGGAGCGAGCGCGGTGATCTACGGCGAGCTCGAGGCGGAAGGGATCGTCTTCGAGGGTGTGGACGAGGCGCTCCGAGTGCCGGGCACGGAGGTGCGTCTCTTTGGAAAGCCGATCGCCCACCCGAACCGCCGGATGGGTGTGGTCCTGGCCACGGGGACGGACGTGGCGGATGCGCGCGATCGCGCCGGGCGCGCTGCCCGCCTGGTGCGACCGGCGCTCCCCCACGACGCGCGTATATTGGAAGGCCGAGCGGCTCCCTAGCCGCCCGGCCCCGTCGCTTGCTGCCGGCCTACTGCGTGATCGCTTCCCGCCGCGCCCGCTCCACCATCTCGGGACTCGCGTAAATCGCCACTTCGACCCGCCGGTTTAGTGAGCGCCCTTGCTCGGTGTCGTTCGTCGCGACGGGCTCCCGCTCGCCGCGCCCGACGACCTGGATGGGACGCGAGACGCCCCGCGAACGGAGGTACCGCGCGGCCGACCCGGCGCGCCGCTCGGAGAGATCCATGTTGTAGGAGTCCGTCCCCTTGGCGTCCGTGTGGCCCACGATGAGCAGGTTGGTCTCGTCGTACTTCTCGAGGTTGTCCGCCAGCGTGTTTAGATTGCGGCGGGCTTCGCCGCGCACCACGTCGGAGTCGAAGTCAAAGAGCACTCCGGACGGGAACGTGATCTGGATTCCCTCGCCCACGCGCTCGACGATGGCCCCGGGAATGTTCTGCTCCAACTCCCGAGCCTGCTGGTCCATCTTGCGTCCGATGATCGCGCCCGCGACTCCTCCCACGACCGCGCCGATGATGGCGCCGCGGGCCGTCGAGCCGGTCGCGCGCCCGATGACCGCGCCTCCGGCGGCTCCGCCCGCCGCGCCGATGATCGCACCCTTTTGTTCTTTGCTCAGCGACGAACAGCCCGGCATGCCAGCCAGGGTGAGCGCCAGGAGCAGCGCATAGGTTGCCGCCGCACGAATCGTGAGCCTCATGTAATTCCTCCCGTTACGGCCCGCGTCGCCTGGGGCGACGGGGCTCGACCGACGTGGATTGCGCCGCCGCGTGCCGGCGGAGCCCATGCCTCGGCCGGATGGCCTCGCAGGAAGGATGCCAGCCGCCCCCCGGCCCGTGGAAACGTCAACGCCGGGTGGGGCCCGTGCCCTCTCCGGTCTGGCTGGTTTCGTGGAGGAACCAGATGCGCCGCTCGGTCTGGTCCAGCACCTCCTGGAGGATGTTTCCCGTGGGCGTGTCCTTGTTCTTGTCGCACACCTCGATCGCCTCCCGCTGCTTCTCGGCCATGCGCCGGTTGTCCGCCAGGAGGCGACGGATCATCTCGGCCGGCGGCACGAGCTCCTCGTCGTCGTCCTCGACCGTCTGGAGGCGGTGGACGTGCGCGATGCTCCGGATGGTCGTCCCGCCGATTTTCCGAAGGCGCTCGGCGAGCGTGTCGACCGATTCCAGCAGAGCCTCGGCCTGCTCGTCGAAGAGGAGGTGATAGTCGCGGAAATGCGGGCCGCTCACGTGCCAGTGGAAGTTCTTGGTCTTCACATACAGCGCGAATGTATCGGCGATCAATGGATTCACCGCCTCGCAGACGTTTCGGACTTCGCCCGCGGACAGGTCGGTCGGCGTTGCCAGCGCGCT
>JANLXD010000075.1:0-2929 GCA_031364935.1 Candidatus Eiseniibacteriota bacterium | reverse complement strand
CGCCCCGCGGCGCACGGGCGACGCTCTCTTACAGTCGGCGAGCCTCCACAGCGCTCAGCTCGTGTACGCCCAGGCGTTGAAGTCGGAAGAGCGTCCGAAGGAGCGCGTGAACATCGTGCTGAAGCGGGCGGAGGCGCTTCGGAAGCTCAAGCGCTACCAGGAAGCGCTCGACTTTCTGCAGAAGTGGCGTCCGACCGCGTTCGCCGAGGCGCGCGAGGGGGAGGTGTTGCTGCGGATCTACGAGCTCGAGGCGCTCCTGGGCAGGCCGCAGGAAGCCGTCAGGGGGTATCAGAGTCTTGTCGAGAAGTATCCGGGCACGAACGTGGCCTACGAGGCGCAATTCCAGATCGGCTACTTGTATGAATCGGCGCTGGGGGACCTGGACCAGGCCGGCCGCGAGTACGACAAGCTGAAAGCGGCGGGAAGCAATCAGTTCGCGGCCCAGGCGCTCCGGCGCTCTCAGAGTCTCGCGACTCTCCGCGACTACCGCCAGTCCCTCGCCGCGGACACGACGGGAGCGAGGACGCGGACCGCGTTTCGGCTCGCCGAGGTCTACTACTTCGAGCTGGGCAAAACGGATTCGGCCCTGGCCCAGTACCGGTCCGTCGAGGCGCTCTATCCCAAGAGCGCGTACGCTCCGAAATCCGCTTATGCCCGCCTCTGGATCACGGCCTACGACCGGAACGACACGCTGGGCACCCAGCAGCTCACCGATGAGATCGCGGCGCGCTACCGGGGAACCCGCTATGCGGAATCGGCGCTCTATCTCTGGAAGCAGTGGAGCGGGCGCACCGACGTGCGCACCGCCCTGTTCGACTCGCTCCTCGCGCACCCGGACACGTCCGCGGCCTCCCGCTTCGCGGAGGACGCGGAGCCGCCTCCGCCCGGTCCGCCTACTTCGGTGGCGCCGCCTACCTCGGCGGCTCCCGACAGCGGATATCAGGTCCCGCCCGAGCTGATGCAACAGCTTCGGGCGCGCGCGGAGGAAGCGCAGCGGCAGAAGAAAGCCTCGCGCGACCAGCAGCCGCGTCCCGGGCAGTCTCCGGCGCCCCGGCCGCAGCCGCCGCCGGTGGCACAACCCGCCCCGTCGGACACGACACGCATGCGCGAGACTGTGGCCCCATCTGACACTACGCGCGGGACAGCCCCGCCCGATTCGACCCAGCCGTCGGGCGGTTCGGCACGATGAAGCTGGTGCCGTGCGAGGTTTTCGAAAACCGCGAGCTGTCGCCCGGAAACTTTCTTCTCACCCTCACCGTTCCGCGGAGCTTCGCCAAGCCCTCGCCCGGGCAGTTCGTGCATCTCCGCATTTCCGACGAGGGAGATCCGCTCCTCCGGCGTCCCTACAGCCTCGAGGGTTTCGTTAGCCGCGGGAGGCTCCGCGCGGTGCGCATCTACTACTCGGTGGTGGGGCGCGGGTCGCGGATCCTGGCCGCCCAGGTGAAGGGGCGCACGCTGGACTTGATCGGGCCGTTGGGGATCGGCTTCAAGCCGCGGCCCCGCCGAATGCCGATCCTGGTCGCGGGCGGGCGCGGGGTGGCGCCGCTTCTGTTCCTCAGCCGCCGGCTTCGCGAAGCGAAGCGCCCGTACGTTTTCCTCTTCGGCGCCCGCTCACGTAGGGAGCTGTACGGCGTGCGCGAAGTGCGCGGCGGCCGTCTCCACCTGGCCACGGACGACGGCTCGGTCGGTTACGACGGCAGCGTGCTCGAGCTCTTGCGCCGGGAATGGAGCGAGGCGGGCCACACGCCGCTTCACGCCGAGATATTCACGTGCGGTCCGCACGGTTTGCTTCACGAGGTGGCGGAGTTCGCGCGCGCGAAGGGGATCCGCTGCGAGGCCTCTCTCGAGGGACCCATGGCCTGCGCCGTGGGGGCGTGCCGCGGCTGCCCGGTGCCGCTCTACGGCAGCCCGATCGGAAAGCGCGCCGCCGGCGCGAACGGAAACGGCGCGAGCGGCCGCTACCCCGCGATGTGCGTCGAGGGGCCCGTCATGGACGCCACCATCGTCGACTGGGAGCGCCTGCCGTGAGCCCGTCGCGCGCGCCCTCCCTGGAAGTCCGGATCGGATCCCTCACCCTCCGAAACCCCGTGCTCGTCGCATCGGGGATCATCGGCTACGGGGCGGAGTACGAGGGATTGGTAGATCTGACGTCGATCGGCGGCATCGTCACCAAGACCGTGACCCGCCATGCGCGCGCGGGCAATCCGCCGCCGCGCGTCGTCGAGGTGGCCGCCGGGATGCTCAACTCGATCGGGATCGAGAACCCGGGGCTGGAGGGATTTCTCGAGACCAAGGTGCCGCTCCTCCGCCGGCTTCCCTGCGCGGTGATCGTCTCGGTCGAGGGGGAGAACACCCGCGAGTTCTGCGAGCTGGTGGAGGGGGTGAGTCAGAGCGGCGCGGCGCACGCGATCGAGGTGAACATCTCCTGCCCCAACGTCGGGCCCCACGGGCTCAAGTACTCGACCGACGCCGGGCTCGCGCGCGAAGTGATGAGCGCGATCCGCCCCCTGACGAAGCTGCCCCTGATCGCCAAGCTCACGCCCAACGTCACGCGCATCGCCGATATTGCCGAAGCGTGCGCGGACTGCGGCGCGGACGCGGTGTCGGTGGTGAACACGTTCGTGGGGATGGCCGTGGACTCGCGCACCCACCGTCCGATCCTGGGCACCGTCCTCGGCGGGCTCTCCGGTCCCGCGATCAAGCCGCTCGCCCTGGCGAAGACGTGGGAGGTGGCGCAGGCGGTCGACATTCCCGTGATCGGCATGGGCGGGATCGCGCGGCCGGCCGACGCGATCGAGTTTCTCCTGGCGGGATCGACGGCGGTGCAGGTGGGGACGGCGCTCTTCGCCGATCCTTCGCTCGCGGAAGCATGCGTCGACGGACTCGCGGATTATCTGAAGCGAATGGGCGCGTCCTCGGTGGACGCGGT
>JANLXD010000568.1:0-2884 GCA_031364935.1 Candidatus Eiseniibacteriota bacterium | reverse complement strand
ACCGTGCTTCCGCGCCCGTGACCGGGGCTAGGGCCAAAGTCGCTCGTCACAGGCACATCCCAGGAACCGAAATGAGCGCTTTACTTCGGGTCGGCCCTGGCCGATACTCTAAACAGGAATCAAAGCCTGTCGGAAGTGTGCAGCGCATCGTCGCAAAGTCACGCCGCAGGAGAGTTTTCCTGCGGTTTTTTTGTGTCCGGACTTCTCGTCCGGAGCCCGGCCAGAGTGGCCGGGTGGGCCGTCCGCGAGGGCGGTTAGGTGGGGCGATAGGCCCCGGTAAACAAGGAGCACAGTGTGGCTGCAGGAACCGTGAAGTGGTTCAACGAAGCGAAGGGGTTTGGGTTCATCCAGCAGGAGGGTGGCGAGGACGTCTTCGTTCACTACTCGGCAATCACGGGCGAGGGTTTCAAGACGCTTGCCGAAGGCGAGCGGCTGGAGTTTGACATCGTCCGCGGACCGAAGGGTCTGCAGGCGGCCAACGTCCGCAAGGCATAGCCGAAGAACCACGAACACAGCGAATCCGGGGCGGCGCCGCGAGGCGACCGCCCCGATCGTGTTATGGGGCCTGGCTTGGGGCCGGGGCCGCCGCCGGGGCCTAAGCCGCCGCGGCCCGCGAGCCGTAGCGGGCGAGCAGCGACGGGAGCACCAGGAGCAATAGAAACGCCGAAAGACTGAAGCCGCCGATCACCGCGATCGCCAGCGGCCGGAGGAGCGCGCTCCCCGCGCCCAGCCCCAACGCCAGCGGGGCCAGAGCGGCGATTCCGGCGAAGGTGGTCATCAAGATGGGCCGCGCCCGCCGATGCGCCGCGGCGCGAGCCGCCTCCGGACCCGTCGCGCCGGCCCGAACCCTGGACTGGTACTCCGCGACCAGGAAGTACGCGTTCTCCGAGACGATCCCCACCATCATGATCACCCCGACGAAGCTCGAGATGTTGAACGTCGCCCCGGTCAGTCGAAGTGCCGCGAAAACGCCGGCGAGCGACGCCGCCACGACGAGCAACACCGCCATCACCTCCGACCACCCCTGGAACGAAACCAGGAGGATCATGGCGACCAGCGCCACCGCGGCCAGGGCCACGCCGGTCAACCCTCGGAACGACGACTGCTGCTCCGCCCAGAGCCCGCCGTACTGAACGCTGGCTTCGCGAGGCATCACGATCTCACGGCTCACCCGCCGCTGGATCTCGGCCATGGCCGAGCCCAGGTCGCGCCCGGAGAGGCGGGCCGTCACGGCCACCATGGTCCGCAGATTGTCGTGCCTGATCTCGGTCTCGCCCGGATTCGTGGTGATCGAGGCCAGCTCGCCCAGGAGCACGTGCCCTCCCGCTCCGACCATGACGGGAATGCCGGCCAGCACCTCGCCGCCGGTCAGGCCCGGCGGTCGCGGGAGCACGGCCCGCACGCTCCACGCGCGGGCTCCGCGAACAATCTCTCCGACATCGATTCCGGCAACGGCCGGTGACGCCGAGGCAGCCAGGTCCGAGGCGCTCATCCCGAGCCGCGCCGCCGATTGCTTCGGCGTGATCGTGACCGTGGGGCCGCTCACCACGATGCCGCTCTTCAAGTCCACGATCCCGGGCACCTTCTCGAGCAGCGCCGCCACTTCCTCCGCCTTGGCTTCGGCCATGGCGCGGTCCTCGCTGAACACGCGAACCTCGATCGGCTGCGGCGTCGTCGTGAGATCCCCGATCACGTCCTCGACCAGCTGCCCGATCTCCACTTCCAGCGCGGGCTGGGTTTCCTCGATCCGCCCCCTCAGGTCGTCCGCGATCTCGTCGGCGGGTCGACGGTGACCCTGCTTCAAGCGCAGCGCGTAGTCTCCGGTGTTCGGCTCGGTGATGAAGAACCCGAGCTGGTCCCCCGTCCGGCGAGACCACGCCGCGATCTCTGGCATCTTCGCGATCTCCGCTTCCACGTGCTGGAGCATGCGGTCGGTCTCGGTCAGGGACATGCCCGGCGGGGACACGTAATCGAGGATCATGGAGCCCTCGTCCATCTCAGGCAGGAAGCCGGACCCCAGCGAGGCGTAGAGCGGGATCGCGAGCATGATCAAGAGGAGCGCGGCGAGCCCGGCGATGCGATGGCGCGCAATGGAGCCATCGGACAGAGCACGGAGCCGCCGGGAGGTGCGGTCTGGCGTTTTTTCGGTCCGATGTCCCCCCGAGGGGCTCACGAGCGGCACCAGCGTCAGGCAGAGCGCAAGCGAGGTCGCCAACATCAGCACCATGGAGAGTGCGAGCACCCGGAAAAATGCCCCCGTGACGCCGCCGAGGAAAATGAACGGGAGGAAGATCGCGAGCGAGCAGAGGCTGGAGCCGACGAGGGTCGGCATAATCTCCCCCATGGCCTTGGAGCGGCCGATCGCGTCCGGGCCGGACGTGCGCGTGGCGAGATGCTCCACGACCACGATGCCGTCGTCCAGGACCAGACCCACCGCGGCCGCGATTCCTCCCAGGGTCATCATGTTCAGCGACTGGCGGGCCAGAGCCAGGCCGATCAGCGTGAGGGCGATGCTGAAGAGGAGCACCGAAGCGCCCGCGAGACCCAGCCGGAGGCTCCGGAGAAACAGGATGACCACGATGAAGGCGAGGATGGCGCCCACCACCAGGCTGTCGCGCACGCTCGACACCGACGCGCGCACGAGGTCGGCCTGGTCGTAGAAGGTCTCGACCACGGTGCCGGGGGGAAGCTGGCGCGCGTGGTCGGTGAACCACTGGTGAGCGGCGCGGGAGAGCGTGATGGCGCTGGCCGAAGACTGGCGGAGCAGGTTCACCAGCACCGCCTCCCGGTTGCGCGCCCGGTACCGCAAGAACTCCGGGGCCTCCACCAGGGCAATCTTCCCGAGCTGTCCGAGCGCTACCGGCGGCCCGGACGGAAGTGGAAC
>JANLXD010000563.1:0-2797 GCA_031364935.1 Candidatus Eiseniibacteriota bacterium | reverse complement strand
GATCGCGGTGACCGGCCCGGCCGACTACACGCTCAACTCGGTGGGCGTGTGCACGTCGAACACGGAGGCAGACGGGTGGCGCACGCAGGTCTGGGAAACCGACCACCCGGTGAAGATCCTGAACGTGGTCTGCGGGAAATGGCAGGTGAAGCGCGGCCACGGCACGGCGATCTACTACGACCCCGTCCACACCTACAACGTCGAGCAGATGTCGGCCACGCTCGACGCGGCCCGCCGCTGGTACTCCGAGTGGTTTGCGCCGTATCCCTGGCGCGACCTCAAGCTCTCCGAGTTCCCGGGGCTCGCCGGTTACGCCCAGGGTTTCGGCACCAACATCACGTTCAGCGAGAACCTCGGCTTTCTCACGAAGAACGACTCGAAGACCAACGCGACCTTCCTGGTCACCGCGCACGAGGCAGCCCACCAGTGGTGGGGGAACATCGTGACGCCCGCACGGGGCCCGGGCGCCGACTTCCTGAGCGAGGCCATGGCCCACTTCTCGACCCTGCTGTTGTTCGACAAGGTGCTCGGTCCGCGTGAGCGGATGGAATTCGCGAAGGGGCTCGAGGCGCGCTATGGGGACCGCCGCCGCGTGGACGACGAGCGGCCCATGTACGACGTGGATGGAAAGAGGGAGGCGGACGAGACGGTCATCTACGACCGCGGCGGCTGGGTCTTCTGGATGCTCTACGACTACTTGGGGCACGACCAGGCGCTCGCGGGGTACCGGAACTTCTTCCAGACGTGGAGCGTCAGCCGAGATCATGCCGCGCTTCAAGACCTGGTCCTGGCGATGCGCCCCTACGCGGCGGAGCCCGCCGCGTACGACGTCTTCGTGAAGCAGTGGCTCGAGGATCGGGTCATGCCGCAGTACCAGGTCACCCAGGCCGCCAAGGCGAAGCATGGGGAGGAATACGAGGTGATCGCCACGGTGCGGAACACCGGGACCGGAACCATGCCGGTCGAGATCGCCGCCACCTCGGGAGAGCGTTGGGCCAAGCCGTCCGACCGGGGGAAGGGCGCCGTACCCGCGGGCGGAGCCGATTGGTCGCGCTCGCGGCAGGATCCCTCCTATCGCGAGACGCGCACCACGGTCACCCTCGCGGCGGGGGAGTCGAAGCGGGTGACGATCCGCTGCCCGTTCGCGCCGGACAAGGTAGTCGTGGACCCGGACGTGCACGTGCTCCAGCTCCGGCGGAAGCAGGCGGTCGCGGCGCTGTGAATCGAACGACCCGCACGGTCTCCGCATCATCGTCGAGCTGCCCGCCGCCTGAGCGGCCGCCGGAAGCCTCGACCGATGCCTAGTTCTCCCCGCCAGTGGGCGCCGCGGAAGCAGCGGGAGCCGCTGGCGCGGGCACCGCGGACGTCCGGCCCGCGGCCAGCCACTCGTCGAACGCCTTGAAGTCGTAGTCCCTTCCCAGGAACGAGCGAACCGATTCCCGCGCCGGACGACTCCCGCCCGGGCGCAGGACTTCGTCGCGATACCGCTTCGCGATCGCGGGGTCGAGCAGGTCGGCTTTGTTGAAGTGGCTGAACATGTCCTTGGCGATCACCAGCGACCACTCGTACGTGTAGTAGACCGCCGAGTAGCCGTCGAGGTGCCCGAAGGAGCACTGCATGTGCGTCCCGGGCATCGAAGGCACCGGCGTGTAGCGCGGCTCGGCCGCGGCGACCACCTCGTTGGTGTTCACCTCGGGCGCCGGGCGGTTGTAGATGTTGAGCGAGACGGCGGAGTAGAAGGTCTGGGTCGCGTAGGACATCGCCCGGCCGAACGCGTCGGCGCGGCGCATCTTCTCCACCATCGCGGTCGGGATCGGTGCTCCGGTCTGGTAGTGCTTCGCGAACGTGGGGAGCACCTTGGTGTCCCACGTCCACTCCTCGAGGAGCTGCGACGGGGCCTCCACGAAATCCCGCTCGGTGGACGTGCCGGAAACCGGCTCCCACCGCCCCTGGCCTCCGAAGATGGTGTGGATCAGGTGGCCGAACTCGTGGAAGAAGGTTTCCACGTCGGAGTGCTCCATCAGGCCCGGGTCCCCAGCCGTGTTGCCCGGGAAATTGCAGACCAGCGCGGCTTCGGGCACCTGGACGCCGGCCGAGCCCTCGCGGACACCAAAGCGCGCGGCGTGGTTGTATTTGCCGGGCCGCGGGTGGAGATCCAGGAAGAAGCGGCCGAGCAGCTTCTTCCCTTCGTAGACCTCGTAGGCCTCCACGGACGGATCCCACACCGGCACGGCCACTTTCTTGTAGGTCACGCCGAACATGCGGGACGTCACGTCGAACACGCCCTGCTTCACGTTCGTGAACACGAAGTAGGGACGCGCCGCCTGCGGATCGAAGTCGTAGTCGCGCTTCCGGATCAGGCGGCCGTAGTACGACACCTCCCATCGGTTCACGGCGGTCGCGGTGGGATCGTCCTCCTGCTTCCGCTTCAGATACATCGCGTACTCCTCACCGGCGCGCTTCATGGTGAGGTCGTTCAGCCGCTGTATGAAATCGGAGGCGTTCCGCGCGTTTCCGATCATCTTGTTCTCGGTGATGTACTCGGCCCAGTTGGGGTACCCGAGGATGCGGGCGAGCTGCCAGCGCTTGGAGATCAGCGAATCGAGCACCGCCATGTTGGCCGGATAGCCGCGATTCTGGTCCTCGAACATGAGGCGGTGCCGCACGTCGGACTTCTTGGCGTATCGGATCACGGGGAAGAGATCGGGATACTCGATCGAGATCCGAATCTTTCCGTCCGGCCCGGGCGTGTGGGATTGGATGAAGTCGGCGGGCAGTCCTTCCAGGTCGGCGGCGG
>JANLXD010000520.1:0-5225 GCA_031364935.1 Candidatus Eiseniibacteriota bacterium | reverse complement strand
GAGCGGAGCGCACTATGACTTTGCGCTCGCCGCGATCCACGTCGGCAGGCGCGACCTGGTCCCGCGTTCGCTTGCCATCTGTGAACGCTTCGCGGCGGTGGACATGGATTCGGCCGCGCACGCCGCGTCCCTGCGCGGTTTCCTCGGAGAGCCCGACCTGGCCTTCCGCCATCTGGAACGAGCGGTCGCCTTGGGTAACGACACGCTCCACTTCTATACCAACCCCATTTCCTTCGAGCCGCTCTTTTCCGATCCGCGCTGGGAGCCCTTCCTGGACGGCGTGCGCGGTCGCGTGGCCCAGTGGAAGCGCGAGTTCCGCTGGCCGCCCGCGCCCGTCGCGAGCACCACGCGAGACGGCTAGAAAGCCCGCCCCCAAAGGCCGCCCCAAAAAAAGGAAGCGGGGCCGCGTCGCCGCGGCCCCGCCGTGCCCCTCCCGATCCGGATGCGTGGCGCCGCTGTCGCGGCCCGCGTCATCCTTCACCGGCCTGGAGAACCCCCCTCCATCACACCCCGCCCATCCGCCCGCGGGGAATCACTCCTTCGGGGCGAGTCCTCGCTTCTCCGATTCCTTCCGGAGCGTCTCCTTGTTCAGTACTCGGAACTCGACCCGTCGGTTACGGGCCCGGCCCAGCACGGTCGTGTTGGTCGCGACCGGCTGCGTCTCGCCGTAGCCCTTCGCGGTGAACTGGTCGGCGCGAAGCTCCGGAAACTTGCTGAGCAGATAGTCGCGCACCGCCGCCGCACGCGCCTCGCTGAGCACGCGATTGCGCGCGTCCGTCCCGCGCGAATCGGTGTGCCCCGCGATCTCGATCCGGAGCTGGGGCCAGCGTCTGAGAATGTCGCCCACCTCGTCGAGCGTCTGGAACGACTCGGGCTTGATAGTGGACTTCCCGGTATCGAAGTTGACGTTCTGGAGACGGATCATCCCCGTCTCGAGCAGCTCGGTCTCCCTGGAGCTGATCTGGATGGGACAGCCGGTCGCGTCCACGCGCGCCTGTGCGGGCGTGTCGGGGCACTTGTCGATCCCGTCGCAGATGCCGTCCTGATCCGAGTCTTGCGGGCAGCCGTTCGGACTGACCGTGCAGCCGGCCGGCGTCCGCTCGCACTGGTCGAGGCCGTCGGGAACCGTATCGCCGTCGCTGTCGGTGGGGCATCCGGTGGCCGTCACGCGCGCGCCCTTCGGCGTGTTCGCGCAGGCGTCGATCCCGTCCAGAACGCCGTCCTCGTCCGCGTCACCCGGGCAGCCTCGCGCGTCCACGGTGGCTCCGCGCGGCGTGGCATCGCACGCGTCGATTCCGTCCGCCACGCCGTCGCCGTCGCTGTCGAGCGGGCACCCAGTCGCGTCCACGCGCGCGCCGAGCGGCGTGTCCGGGCACCGGTCGATCTTGTCGTTCACGCCGTCCTGGTCCGCGTCCTGGGGGCCGCCGCCGAAGCCGAAGGAGAGCCCGGCGAACGCCTCGGGGCCGTGCTTGTATTTCTTCTCGCCGGCCGAGGGGACGTAAATCTTGTAGAGAACCTCGCGCCCGTCGAGGCGCAGGGCCAGACTGTTGGAGAGCTTGATCCGGAAGCCGAGTCCGCCATTCAACGCGAGGCGGCTACCGTCAGAGGCGTTCAGGCTCTCCGCGGGGGGGCCGCTCAGGCGCATGATCCCCGTGCCGGCCATGAGGTAGGGGCTGATCGAGCTGTGCGAGAGGAAGAGCGTGAGGTCGGCGCCCGCGTGGAGCAGCTTCAGCTTGCCGCCCCCGGTCGCGAGGGTCGGAGAAGTGGCATAGGAGCCGCGCAGCTCGAGCGCAGCCGAGGGGCCGAGCCGGAATCCGAAGATCCCACCGAAGAAGGGGCGGTGCGGCTTCACGGGCAGCTCGTTCGGAATCCACAGGACTCCGCCCCCGGGCACGAGCCACGCGCTCGGCTCCTGCGCGCGCGAGATGCCCGGTACGACCATCGCGAATCCCAAGACCATAGCGAGAACAAGGCGCATCCGTGCGCTCACGAGTGGGTCCCTCCATGGTTGTGGCGGTGATCCGTGCGGCGCGAGCGCTGTTCTGTCGCGGACTCGCGCACCATAGCGAACCCGCGCCGCCCGGCGCAAGGGTCATGTGTCCGCGCGATTGACGCACGCACCATTCGCTGTCAGCATTTCGCCATGGCCGACAACTTCAGCGACGTAATCGCCAAAGGTTACGCATTTTCCGGCGACAGTTTGCTCCTCGGGGCTCCGCTCCGCGACGGCGCCGTCGTGGCCGGCGATCCCGTGCGCGTCCCGATCTCAATGATGAATCGCCACGGCCTGGTCTCAGGCGCTACCGGCACCGGAAAGACGAAGACGCTGCAGCTCCTGGCCGAGCAACTTTCCGCGAAGGGAGTTCCCGTGTTTCTCGCCGACCTGAAAGGGGACTTGAGCGGCCTCGCCGCTCCAGGCGCCTCGAGCGAGAAGGTCCTCGAGCGCGCGAAAGCCGTCGGCGTTCCGTTCACGCCGGCCGCCTGCCCCGTCGAATTCGTGAGCCTGGCCGGCGCGAACGGGGTGCCGCTGCGGGCCACGGTTTCTTCCTTCGGACCGCTCCTCCTCGCCCGGGCGTTCGGGCTCAACAACACGCAGCAGAGCGTCCTCGCGATGATCTTCAAGCTGTGCGACGACCAGAAGCTTCTGCTCCTGGACCTGGCCGACTTGAAGGCGGTGCTGCACCACTTGACCGGCGACGAGGCCGCGCCGCTCCTCGCCGAGTACGGCGGCCTCTCGAAGGCGACGGTCGGGGTGCTCCTCCGGAAGATCGTCGAGATGGAGCAGCAGGGTGCGGGGCGCTTCTTCGGCGAGCCGGCCTTCGAGGTGGAGGAGCTTCTCCGCGTCGACGACTCCGGGCGGGGCATCGTGACGCTGCTCGAGCTGGAGGACGTGCAGGACCGGCCGGCCCTCTTCAGCACGTTCTTGATGTGGCTCCTCGCCTCCCTCTACCGCGAGCTGCCCGAAGTGGGCGACCTTCCGAAGCCGAAGCTGGTGTTCTTTTTCGACGAGGCTCACTTCCTGTTCGAGGACGCGAGCAAGGCGTTCCTGGAACAGGTGGAGCAGGTCGTGCGGATGATCCGATCCAAGGGAGTCGGGATCTTCTTCGTAACGCAGACGCCCAAGGACGTGCCGGGCGACGTGCTGGCCCAGCTTTCGAATCGCGTGCAGCACGCGCTGCGCGCCTTCACCCCGGACGACGAGAAGGCGCTCAAGGCGACCGCGAACACGTTCCCGCGCTCGGAGTTCTACGATATTCCGAAGACGATCCTGGCTCTCGGAATCGGAGAAGCGCTCGTGACCGTGCTCTCCGAGCGGGGCACTCCGACGCCCGTGGTCGCGACCCGGATGGCCCCGCCGTCATCCCTGATGGGTCCGATTGCGGCCTCGGAGCGAGCCGCGCGCGTCGGACGCTCGCCGCTCATGGCCGAATACGGCACGCCGGTCGATCGCGAGAGCGCGCGGGAGATGCTCCTCGCGCGCACGGAGTCGGCCGCCGCGGCCCCGGCGCCGCACGCGGGGCGCGGGTCGGTCGAGGCTCCCACCGTCGCGGAATCGGTCGGCAAGGCGATCAACTCGCCCCTGGCCCGGGCGGTCGGGCGCGAGCTGGTGCGGGGCCTCTTCGGGGTCCTCGGCGTCTCCACGACGCGCCGGCGTCGGCGTATCTTCTAGCGGCGGCCGGCGGCGGCATTGATGTATCCTCAGGCGGTGAATACCGTCACGGGGCAGCTTCGCATTCGTCCCCTCTCCGAGCTGGATATCTCCCGCATCGTCGCCATCGATGAGCGCCTGACCGGCATCTACCGCCCCGAGGTCTGGGAGCGCCGCGTGGGGTACTACATCCGCCGCGACTCCGACGCGTGTCCGGTGGCCGAAGTGGACGGAAAGGTCGTCGGGTTCATGTTCTCCGACGTGCGCGGCGGGGAGTTCGGACTGGAAGAGACCAGCGGGTGGATCGAGCGCTTCGGCGTGGACCCCGACTACCAGGGGCGGTCGATCGGCCGGCGTCTCTTCGAGGCCGTCGTCGCGCACATGCGGGAGCGGGAAGCCATGGTGCTCCGGACGCTGGTGGGCCAGAAGGACGAAGACCTGGCGTCGTTCCTCCGCGCGGTGGGGTTCAAGAATTCGCCGCTCACCGCGCTCGAGCTTCCGATGGACGGCATCGCGGCGCGTCCCGCGGAGAAGGCATGAACGTCGAGCAGACCACCCTTCCCAAGAAGTACCACGACGCCGTGCTGCACTGGCAGCGTCACCACTTCCCCGACTACGACCTCCTCCCCCAGTACTGGGAGAAGTATTTCCCCAACGAGCCCGACTTCTGTCTCTGCGCGAAGATGGAGCTCAAGATGCCCGACACGATCGAGGTCGGCGACAAGAAGGGGGAGAAGCGGATGACGGCCCCGTCCGAGATGGGCGAGGACGCGGCCGGCCACCTGCTCGCGATCATCCGGGCGCAGGCCTCCACCGAGTTCGGCTCGATTCAGCAGCACGAGGCGACGCTGGCCCGCGCCCAGGAGGACGAGGACCGGTTCTGGGTCCTTCGCGTGATGGCGGAAGAGCTGCGCCACGGCTACCAGATGTTCCACCTCCTCGTCTCCCAGGACTGGTCCTCGGTGTCGGACCAGAAGGCATCGGATATGGTCGAGGAGATCCTGTCCATGCGGACGGGGTCGCACGTCCTCGACGCCTTCAACCTGGACTACGACTCGTTCCTGGACAACGTGGTCTTCGCGGCGGTCATCGACCGCGTCGGCAAGTACCAGCTTTCGATGCAGCGCGTCTGCTCGTACAAGCCGTTCGCCCAGTCCATGCCGCCCATGCTGCGCGAGGAGGCGTTCCACCTGGCCGCGGGCGTGATTCCCCTTCGCCGGTGGGCCCAGCGCGCGGCCCAGGGGAATGAGCTGGTCACCATGGCGGCCATCCAGAAGGCCTTCGCCAAGTGGATGCCGCGCGGGCTCGAGATGTTCGGGCACGAGAAGGGCGGAGATTCCAACGTCCGCTTCGGGTTCAAGAACATGAAGAACGCCGAGGCCCAGTCCCTCTATTACGACGAATGCCGGAAGATGATCGCGGACCTGAATCAGCGCTACGTGCGCGCGAGACTGCCGCACTTGAGCCCCGAGCAGGCGGAGTCCTTGGCCGCCGGGCTTCTCGAGGGCGGAGGCCGCTCCCAGGGCCTGTCGCGCGACGACCTCCTCGAGCTTCCCGATCGCCGCTTCTTCAGACG
>JANLXD010000115.1:0-13867 GCA_031364935.1 Candidatus Eiseniibacteriota bacterium | reverse complement strand
GCCGCGGCCTCTCCTTCGCGCGCCGCCGTCAGCCAGTAGCTGTAGCTGCCGGGAGCCACGTCGCGATCGACGTAGGCGGCCTCGCCGTCGGCCGGAAGGGTGATCAGCCGCCGGCGATCCTCGCCGCTCCCAGCACGATCGATCCCGACGACGCCTCCGGTTCCGTCCTCGACGCTCCACGTCAGGCGCACCGCGGGCCCGAAGCCGTCGGCCTCCGCGGCCGCGTCGAACCGGGCCACCGCGATTCCCGTCGACGCGCACGAGTGGTTTCCGGTCACCCCCACGTCGTCGATCCACCACCCCAATCCCTCGTTCGGGGGCTCGGAGCGGAACCGGAACGCGATCTGCACCAGGCCCGAGTAGCCGGTGAGCGGCACTTCAACGCGCGTGAAGGTCGTCTGCGTGCCGCTGAACTTGTCTCCCGTGTTGTAGCCGCCGACCGGCGTGAGCGGGACCCAGGTCGAGGCGTTGTTCGTGGAAATTTCGACGCTCATGCCGTCGAAGGCGAACTCGCTGTCGTAGCGCTGCCAGAACGTGAGCGTGTCCGCGACTCCGGCGAGGCGGATCGGCTGGGTGACCAGCCGCGTGTCCTGCGACTGCGCGTAGTGCCCGATCAACCCCGCGGGACCCAGGCGCCAGGCCCAGGTTCCGCCCGGGGTTTGGTTCACGCCCGCCTCGCGGTGCCACTCGTTCACGCCGCCGCATCCGATCGGAACGGGGACCCAGCGCCGAATCGTGCTCTCGAAGTTCTCGCAGAGACCGGTCCGCTGCCCGACCAGGATCTGCACGCTGTCGGCCAGCACCAGGCCCGCGGGCCCCGATACCGTCAGCGCGATGTTGACTCCACGCGGATCGGGCGTCGGGTTGATGGCGGCGTAGATCACCGAGCCCGCGTTCACCGCGTAACCCCCGATCACGCCGTAGTAGATCGAGTCGGCGAGGAGCCCCGCGTAGGGCTCGGTCACCCGCACCCTGGCGCTCAGCTCGCCGGTCGCCGCGGCGTCCAGGTTCTGGAGCGGGAACCAGAGCCGTACGGTCTCGCCGGGCTCGACGAGGCCGTTTCCGTTGTTGCTGTTCCCGTCGAAGGAAGTGTCGTCCACGATGACGGTTCCCCTCCGGACCGTGGTGCCGCTCACGATCAGATCGGCTGTGATGTCGCGCACCGGACCGGGGCCCGTCTCCGCGATGTTGTTTACCGAGACCTGCGAGATGCCGCCGCAGTACGAGTTGCTGTTGGGGCAGCTGAACGCGCCGAACGACGTCCGGCCGCCCAGGCCCGGCCAGGGATCGTAGAGATCGCCGCGGGTGCCGACCACGATCACCCGCCCCTCGCAGGCCGTCTCCGACACGCCCGTCCCCTTCTCCATGTCGAGGTTCTGGACGCCGGTGAAGCCCGAGGCTGCCTCGATCCCGCCCCCCTCTTCGATGTCGACCATCTTGTGGACGGCGAGATTGTTCCCGATGATCCCGGGGTCGACGTGATAGATGAGCAGCCCGTGCGCGACTCCGTTCCCGGTCGTGTCCGCCTCGCGCGTGGAGCGCACCAGCGCGGCGTCGAAGCCGATCGGCTGGCGGTTCTCGACGAGGAAAAACTCACCCGCATCCACGCCGTTGGTCCAGAGGCGGTAGGCGAGTCCGGTGTTCTCCACGGGGGGAATCGTGACGGCCAGGGTGTCCTGGAGCACCCAGACCGGCTCGAGCCACCCAACCCTCATCTTGGACCAAGCCGAGAGGTGCGCTGGCTTGCTCCCCGTCGGCTCGCCGGGCATGTGGTTGTAGAGACCCGAGGCCATCAGGTCCCACTCGCCCAATCCCTCGTTCGCCCCCGGTAGCCCGCTCGTGTCGTACAGGTCGGGGAGGCCCAGCACGTGCCCGAACTCGTGGCAGAAGACGCCCACCGACATGAGATCTCCCGCTGTCGTGTAGGGCGTGGTGCGCTGCCACCGCTCGGGCTGGGTCGTGTAGGCGAACGCGAGGACGCTGTCCACGGCCGCGGCGGTGCCGGGCAGGTTCCACTTGTGGGACCAGATGTCGTTGTCGCTCGCCGTCTCCTCGCCGCCGGGTCCCGCGTGCACGATGAAGAGGGCGTCGATCTCGCCGTCGTCATCTCCCGAATCGGGGAGCCCGTCGGGGCCGTCGTTATCGAACTGGGAAAAGTCGACGTCGGGATCGGCCGCGCGGACCGCGTCCAGGGCCATCTGCTGCGCGTTGAACGGCGCCGCGCCAAAGCCGCCCTGCCCGTTCGCGTACGCGGCGTAGTCGCGCGACAGCGTGTACCAGCGGGTCACGATGCCGTTCACGTCGAACGTCCCCCGCGAGACCTCGTTGTAATAGTCTCGGAGGCTCCCGGTCGGGTGCGTGCCGCTGCTGAACAGGAGGTCGGCGAATTTGGCCGGCGTGTGGTTCAGCGTGTCGGCTGGCCAGTCGGGAAATTGGACCAGGATCACCACCGCTCGGTAGTGCGCCCCGGCGGTCTGGCGCGGGAGGGCGGGCGCGTCCACTCCGGGCGGTCGCTTGGGGAACCGGGGGGCTCCGCTCCCGTAAAAGGGGGCAGACGCCGAGCCTGGCCGCGCGAAAGCCGAGGGATAGACCGGGGGTGCGGCGGAGCCCTCGGAGGCCGCCAAGAGAAGGCAGGCCACGGCGATCCATGGAATTGGGCGCAACGACAGACTCCTCCGGCAGGGGTGCGTCGAGGCGTTGACTAGGGTTTGACGGGAGCGGCCTGCGCGCGCCCGAAGCCGGCGCGTTCCTGCTTCCCCCAGCCGCCACGTCCCAAGAGGATATCAATCATGGCGCCCAGGCGGAAGAAGAGGGTGAGGGTGCGGTAGGTGAAACTCTCGATCACGCCGATCGCGATCATCAGGGCAAAATCGCCCCACGAGCGGTAGAGACCGAACGACAGCTCCTCGAGGAAGATGGCCGCGATCGAGAGGAAGGCTCCCGAGGTCACGGAGAGGAAGAGGAACGCCCAGAAGAAGACGGGGGAGAGGAACCCCATGAAGAACGCGATCGGCAGCACGATGTAGCCCAGGAGCTCGATCACGGGGCCGAGCAGCTCGAAGAGAAAGTAGTAGGGCATCCCGATCCAGCGGAGCGAGCCCGAGTTCTTTTCCCAGAAGATGGAGCGGTGGAGCCAGAGGGAGTGGACTAGGCCTCGGTGCCACCGGCCGCGCTGCCGCGCCAGGGCGCCGATCGTCTGCGGCACTTCCGTCCAGCAGATCGGATCGGGGAGAAATACGATCGAGTACTCGCGCTCCTGCTCGCGCAGCGTGTGATGGAGCCGGAGCACCAGCTCCATGTCCTCGGTGACCACGTCCGAGCGGTACCCGCCCGCCTCCACCACGACGTCCTTCCGGAAGAGGCTGAAGACGCCGGAGAGGATGAGCAGGTTGTTCAGGACCGACAGGCCCAGGCGGGTCGCCACGAAGGCGCGCAGGTACTCCACCACCTGGAACCCGGCCAGGATGTTCTGCGGCAGCCGGGGATCGATCACCCGCCCCCGCTCCACCTTGCAGCCGTTCCCCACGCGCACCTGTCCGCCGACCGCGACGACGCGGTCCGGGTCTTCCATGAACGGCCGCACCACGCGGAGGAGCGCGTTCTCCTGGAACATGGAATCGGCGTCGATCGTGCAGAAGAGCGGATAGCGCGAGACGTTGATCCCCGCGTTCAAAGCCTCGCTCTTTCCGCTGTGCGCCTTGTCGATGACGATGAGATTGGGGAACGACGGAGACTTGTAGAGTCCCCGGATCTCTCCATCGACTGGGATGCTGCGCCGCACCACCATCTCCCGGCGCGCCAGCCGGAACTCGCGGATTAGGGCCTGGAGCGTCCCATCCGTGGAGCCGTCGTTGATCACGATCACTTCGTGCGTCGGGTAGTCCAGCGAGAGGACAGACCGCACGGCGTTCACCACGGTGGTCTCCTCGTTGTTCGCCGGCACGAGCACGCTGATGGGGAAGGCGAAGTGTGATTTGGCTACCGCCTCGTAGTCGGCGTAGAAGTTCTGGGCCAGCCGCCGCCGCATGTCCAGGAAGGAGAGGACCAGGAGGAAGAGGAGCACGAGCTGGAGCGCCGTGAAGTACACCAGGACCACGATGCTCAGCACGTAGAGCGCGTCGAAAAGCCAGGCCGGAGGGGTCATATCGTGATCGCGCTCCTCATCCGCCGGACGCCGACTGGCGCGGCGGAATCGTCACCGGCACGCCCAGGGTAGTCAGCGCTTCGATCGCGCAGTCGCGCGCGAAGCGGTCGCCCGACTCCATCGCCTGGAAGAGCGCCGGCTTCGACGGCTCGCCCAGGCGGACCAGCGCGTCGAGCGCGTTCTTCCGCACCCACCACGAGCGGTCTTGAAGCGCATTTCCCAGCGACGTCGCCAGGGAGGGATCCCCGATCTTTCCCAGCGCTTCGGCCGCGTGCGCGCGCACGTACCAGACCGGATCGCGGAGCGCGGTCTCGACGATCCCGGCCGTGGCGCGGTCGCCGATGGCGCCCAGCGCCCATGTCGCGGCCGACCGGACGTCCGGATCGGGATCGAGGAGCGAGTCGCCCAGGGAGCGGCAGGCCCGGTTCTCCTGGATCTCGCCCAGGATCCGCGCGGCCCAGAAACGCGCCTTCGGCGAGCCGTCGCGGAGCGTGCGGATGAGAAGCGGCGCGGTGCGGGTCCCCATCTCGATGCAGATGGCGGCGATTCGCGCCGACACCGACTGCTCGTGCTTCCCCAGAAGACGGACCAGCGCCTCCTCCGCGGCCTGGAGCTTCATCTTGCTCAGCGCGCGCGCGGCGACGTTCCGCACGTCGGAGTCCTTGTCCTCCAGGGCGGCGAGGAGCACCGGCACCGACGCCGGCACCTTGAGCTCGCCCAGCACGCGGAGCGCGTGCGCGCGGCTCCACTTGAGGCTGCTCTTCGCCTGACGGAAGAAGTGGTGGACCACTCCCTGCTCTTCCAGGGAGCGGATCACGTCGAGCCGGACCGAGAGCTCGAGCTGGCTCACTTCCTCGGCCGTGAGCTGCGACCACCGGCCGGACATCCCGGCCGCGATCTCGCGATACGCCGCCTCGCGGTCCTGGGCGGCGCCCCCCAACAGGAGGAAGTGCTTCCGAAGGCGGTCCAGGAAGCGCTTCCGGGAATCCTCCTCCCGGTTCGAGTGGACCTTGTTCACGATCGCCGCGACCGTCATCAACGCCACGATCCCGAGCAGGATTCCCAGAGTGATCACCAGCGCCTGGAAACTGATCATGCGCCCCTCACCACCGCGCCCCCGCCGAGACCCCGACATACCAGGTCTCGTACGAGTTGTTGTCCCGCGAATAGGACCCCTCGATGCCCAGCGGGAACGTATTCAGGGCCGTCACGTTCACGTAGGCCGACAATGTGTTGGTGAGGATGTCCTCGAAGTTGGAGGAGAGGAGCAGGGCGGCCTGGTAGCGCGCGCCATAGTCCAGGACCGCGCGCTCCGAGTAGCCCGAGACCGCGATCCCCGCCGCATGCCGGATGCTTTCGAGGGGCGTGAAGTAGGACGACGACCGGAATTTGTAGTCGGTCAGGGTCACCGCGTAGTCGAGCGTGGTGGCGGGCTTCTTCAAGTGCACGCGGTAGGCCGCGCCGGCCCGGACGGTGCTGCGCTCGTTGTCGTCGGAGTAGGTTCCCTGCTCGAGCCCCGCCGACGCGCTGCCTCGGCCGTTCCACTGCCACCCGAGATCGGCCGCGACGACGGTCTGCCGCCCCGACAGGATGCGCGGCGGTCCCAGCGTGGACTTGAGCGGGAAGTACTCCCGGCGGACGCTCGCCGCCGGCGTGAGCCGACCCGCGAACCACCAGGCCCGGGCGTTCCAACCCAGGAAATCGTCCTCGCCGATGAGCGGATAGAGCACGTTCGAGCTCCCGGCCCTGATCGAGCGCGACTCGATGCCCGCCGCGAATTGGACCGGGTAGTAACGCAAGATCGATGCGTCGGCGCGGATCACGCTCATATCCAGGTCGTAGCTCAAGGTGGTGCCCACGGCGGGGCCCACGGTCCGCTCGAACTGGGACACTCGCCCGACCCGCAGGGCGACGTCCGCGGTCCGCCCCAGTGTCGCGCGCGCGCGCGCATAGCGATCCGTGCCCTCGATGACGAAGTCGGGAGCGCCGTCCACGTATTCGCGCTCGTGCGCCGTGGTCACCCCGATCCCCAGGGAGGGCGCGGTGGCGCGGCGCACGGCTTCCCGCTCCTCGCGCACCGCGGCCGTATCGGCGCCGTTCGCGCTCGCCGAGGCGAGGAAGCGGTCGGAGGCGGTCGCCGCGCCGCGCCAGCGGGCCACGGTGGCCAACCCCAGCCAGGCGTCTCCGTACTTGGGATTGACGCTCAGGATTCGCTCGTATTCGTTCGACGCGCCGGGCAGGTCTCCCGCCCAGGAGAGGGCGCGCGCGTAGCCCACGCGCGCCTCGAGATTGCCGGCGTCGACTTTCGAGGAGCGCCGGAACTGAACCAAGGACTCGTCGGTGCGCCCCGCCCAGGCGAGCACGCGCGCGTAGCCCGCGCGGTCGAAATCGTCGTCCGGCCTTTCGCGGAGGATGCGCTGGTATTCGGCGATCGACTCATCGTACTTCCGGTCCCAGGCGAGGACGCGGGCGAGGAGGGAGCGCGCGTCGATGTTCCGCGGATTGGACGCGAGCACGACCCGGAGCGTCTGCGCCGCCTCCGCGAATCGCTTGGCGTCGGCCAGCCGCCGCGCTTCCGCGACCGACACGACCACGTTCGGATCGGGCGGGGTCGCGTCTTCCGGCGCCGCGGCTTTCTTGTCGAGGGTCTTCGAGGGGGAGAGGGCGTCGGGATCGGGGTCGGCCATCGCGGGAGGAGCGGCAGCGCCCGCGGCGCACACGCCGATCAGGGCCGCCAGGAAAAGCCCCGGGAACGGCCGCGCGCTCTGGATGCGCCACTTAGCGAAGCGCGTCCTGATTTCTCCCTTCCGATTCACGGGCTTCCATTCCCTCAAAGGCTTGTCGCACAAGGTCCGCGGACACCTTGACTCGCTCTCGGGTTATCGGCCGATCCCAGGCGTTCCACACCAGCGTCGCTCCGGGCGGGGTCTGGATCAGAACATGTTGCCGTGCTGGGGGTTGCGAGCTGCCCGGCGGTCCCAGAAACTGGCACTCGGCCGGGGAAGCGGGCCGGGCCTTGTGCCTCGCGGGTCCCAGGGAGTCGGCGGCGAAACCGGGCGCGCTGGTGGCCCACGCCAAGAACCCGATGCCTGGGGTCTGCGACACCTCGGTCGCGCGCGTGGCCGGGTCGTCGTCCACCACCGAGCGGCTCGACGGGTCGCCCACGCCGATGAGTCCCCACGGGATCGCCACCTCGATCACGCCCGCGTCCCGGTTGGCCGCCCAATCGCGGCCGGACTCGAGACGTCCCCAGTCGCGATGGAGCGCCGGGTAGACCGTGCCGCTCCGCGAGACACGCTCGCGGTTGGTCTCGATCAGGAGAGGCGCGTACCGCCCGTCCTCGTTCGCGACCGGCGCGAAGGGGGCCTTGTGCTGGATGAAGACGCCCCCGCGCACGACGCGCGACCACGGCGACCAGTTGCTCCGGGCGTCGATGAAGAGCTCCGCGCTCGGCGACTCGTGACCGTGGGGCGCGATCACGAGCTGGTACTCGGCGCCGCGCGACCACGACGCGTCGAGCGGCGCGGGGAGGCGCGTGTCGCCGCGCGCGGGGTCGACCACGTCGATCGCCACGCCCAGCGCGGCCGCGCCGCGAGCCGCCCCGGGAGCCAGATCGAAGCGCAGGTAGAGATGGGTTTGATCGGTCGCGGCGTAGAGGGCGCGAATCCATCTTCCGCGAGGATCGGCGGCGTAGGGCGGGACGCCCTTCCAATCCGCGGGCGACCCGTCGACCCGGATGCGCGGTGGCGGGTCGAAGGCCATCAGGCCGTAGTTCTCTTCGGGGTCGAGCACGTTGTGCCAGAGCGGGTCCCGCTCGCGCGGGGCTTCCACCGGCGCGACCAGCCAGTTCACCTTGAACCACTCGTCGAAGAGCGCGAAGAGAAGGCCCCCCGCGCAGCCGGAAGCGGCCACGTCCTCGAGGAGGCGCACGTCCTCCAGCCCCTGCTCCCGCTCGGTGGCGCCGCCGTGGTTGATCCCCTGGGGCTGGAGGTGCGCGACCCCGCGGCTCGACGGCACGCCGAACTCCCCGATCAACAGCGGCAGGCCGCGGGTGTGGGCCTTCAGATCGCGGAGGTAGCCGCCGTAGGAGCACGGGCCGTGGGCGTCCCGGAACGCGGCGTAGCCGGGGTCGAGGTTCAAGAAGTCCGGGTAGTAGGGATAGACGTGATAATTCGCGAAGTAGCCGAGGAATCCCGACTCGCGGGACGCCGCGCGAATCGGGCGGATGCGGCGCGGATCGACCGAGTACGCGTCCTCGTCATGCTCCGCCTCGTGACCGCCTCGCTCCGACTCGGTCGGGTGGCGCATGACGTCGAGCGTGGGCCAGGTCACGAACGAAACCGCGCGCGCGAGTCCGTAGCGCGATTGTTCGTGGGAGGCGGCCGTCTCGCACGCCCGGGCGAGCCAGCACTCCATCGGCGTCCCGCCCGTCACGGAGAAGTAGCGGCCGCGAAACTCGGTCGAGTCGGGGCGGCCCCGCTCGGTGGTCCGCACCGCGTTCGGCTCCCACTCGCGGCCCAAGAGCCACCCCGCGAGCCAGGGCGAGACGTCCGCGTCATAGCGCCCCGAGGCGTGTCCCGGGCGCGGCAGGGCGGCCGCGTTTCCATGCAGGGCGTCCACGGCGAGGCGGATCTCCCGCTCGAAGTCGCGCGTGAATGCCGCGTCCCAGAAATCGCCGGACGCGGGCAGCTCGGTCCACACCTCCTGGAACAGCCAGAGCGGGCGGTCCGGGTGCGCCAGGTTCTCCTCGCGCAGGGCCTGGTAGAACGCGGGCGGGTGGAGCGCGTACACGCGGATCGCGTTCGCGTGGAGGCCGCGCGCGAATCGGATGTAGCGGCGGTAGTCGTCCTTGGTGAACGCGAACTCGCCGGGGAAGTGCCCCGGAGCGCCGGCGCCCAGGTTCACGCCGCGGAAGAAGATCGGACGCGCCTCGGCGCCGCGGACCAATTCGAAACGGTCGCCTCGCGCGCGGATATGAGGCGCGGACGTCGGACGCGCCACGGGTCCGGCCTTCGCGGGCGGCGTCGCAGGAGCCCACGAGGCGATTGCGATCAGAATGGAAAGGGCGGTTCGCGTGATGGATTGCATTCAGGGATGGTCCACCCGTGCGCCTCACGGCGGCGGGAGGATTGGCCGGAGAATGCTGCAGCGAGGGGGGCGCTTGCTACGGAAAAATGGCGCGGAGCGCGGCTTCGTGGTTCTCGAAGGAGTCGAGGAGCGCGTCGGGGCCGGCCTCGGACAGCTCGGCGCGGGTGACCTGGCCGGTCGCGACGACGACGGAGCGCGCGCCGATGGCGCGGGCGCACGCGATGTCGCGCGGCGTGTCGCCGATGACGGTGGTGTCGGCGCCGCCGAAGGCGCGTCCCGTGAGCGCGCGCGCCTTTTCCAGGGCAATCTGCGCGAGCACGCAACGGTCCTCGTGGTCGTCGCCGTAGGCGCCGAAGCGGAAATAGGGCTCCAGGTTCCACCGGCGCAGCTTCAACTCGGCCCCGCGAAGGATGTTCCCGGTCAGGAGGCCCACCATCACGTCGTCCAGCTTGTTCAGCCGCTCGAGCAATTCCCGGACGCCGGGGAAGAGGCGGGCGCCCTCGTGGTTCGGCATCTCGACGTGGAGGTGCTCGATGTAGCGGCGCAGGCACTCGGAGCGGCGCGCGTAGATCACGTCCTCGGACACGCCGGCGAGCCGCATGATCTCGGCGACGCACTGCGGGTCGGTCATGCCGGCGAACTTGAACTCGCCGATCGGCCCCGTGGTGGCGTAGGTCTCCCGAAGCGCTCGGGCAAAGGCGATTTTGGGCGCTAGCCCTTCGCGGAGCAGCGTGCCGTCGATGTCGAACAGGACGAGACGCATGGACCGGGGCCGGCGCTGGGACGAGGGTTTTCTGGTGTCGGTTGCGGGCACGTTGGTTGTTGGAGGCAGGTGCCTCCTCTTCGGACAAGTCTACGCGGGCGGGAAGAGCGGGGTCAATCGGGTCGTGGGACGCGGCGGACGACGATGTGGCGGGTCTAGTTGTTCCTCGCGCTGGGCATTCCCATGAGCGCGGGCGACCCGGCGCCCTGGGAGCCGCCCGCTGCCGGGGCCCCTCCGGGCACCGCGGCCTCGAAGAGCTTCGCATTGGTGGACCGCTCCACGGCGGCTTCCCGGGTGATCTTCCCCGTGATGACCAGGTCTTTCAGCGCCATGTCCAGCGTCTGCATGCCGTGCTGCCCTCCCACCTGCATCACGCTCTGGATCTGCGTCGTCTTGTCCTCGCGGATCAGGTTACGGAGCGCGGGAACGCCTACCAGGATCTCGATCGCCGCCACGCGGCTCTTCCCGTCCACGGTCGGGATGAGCGTCTGAGCGATGACCCCCTCCAGCGACTCGCTCACCATGGTGCGAACCTGGGACTGGCGCTCGGCCGGGAAGATGTCGATGAGCCGGTCGATCGTCTTCGAGGCCGAATTGGTGTGCAGCGTGCCGAAGACCAGGTGCCCGGTCTCGGCGGCCGTGATCGCGAGCGCGGTCGTCTCGAGGTAGCGCAGCTCTCCGACCAGGATGATGTCCGGATCCTCGCGGAGCGCGCTCCGGAGGGCGCTGGAGAAGGAGTCGGTGTGCGATCCCACCTCGCGCTGGTTGATGAGGCAGCTCTTCGATTCGTGCACGAACTCGATCGGATCCTCGATCGTGATGATGTGGCCGGCGCGGTTCGAGTTCACGTAGTCGATCATGGCCGCGAGCGTGGTGGACTTGCCGCTTCCCGTGGGCCCCGTCACCAGCACCAGCCCGTGCTCCTTCATCGACAGGTCCTTGAGGACGCGGGGCGTGCCCAGCTCTTCGAGCGTCTTGATCTTGGTGGCGATGACGCGGAAGACGCCGCCGATGCCGCGCCGCTGCTCGAAGATGTTGGCCCGGAAGCGGCACAACCCCGGAAGCTCGAAGGCGAAGTCGATGTCGCGCTTCGTCAGGAATTCCTTCCGCTGCTCGTCGGACATCAGGGTCTGGAGCATGATCCGGGCGTCCGCGTCCGAAAGCGCCGGCGCCGGCGAGCGCACCATTTCCCCCCGCACGCGAATCAAGGGCGGCATCCCGGCGGAAACGTGCAAGTCGGAGGCCCCCGCCTCGACCGTGGCCTTGAGAAGGGTTTTGATGTCCATCGCCATCAGCGCGGCGCCTCTTTGGACAGGCTTTTCCGCTGCTCGTCGGTGAGGATCGTGACGCGGAGGCTTCCCGCCTGAATCTCGGATTCCTCGGGCTTGACCCAGACCTCCGAGCCTTCCCGGCGCGCGGCCGGGAGCGTTACCAGGGCAAAGGGGCGGTCCCGGAGCGCCGCGCGGCTGTTCCGGTTCTTCGTCAAGAACGAGAGGAGGGAGACGGGATCGAGCCAGTCGGTGCGCGCGAAGACCAGCCGGCCCACCGACGCTCCCCGGAGGAGCGACTCGACCTGCTCGCCGCGAAGCACGTCGTCCAGCACGACCACGTCGGCGCCGAGCGACACGGCGAGGCGCTCCCACTGCTCGGCGGCTTCGTCGCGTCCCGACGTGGGCACCCGGATCGAGCCTTCGGGATAAGGCAGGAGCGCCGCCGGTTCCAGCACCAGCGTCCGGCGCTCCGGACGCGCGGCCAGGGCGGCCACGGACGAGAGCACCAGCGATCCGCCGCTTCGCGGCGGGCCCGTCACCACCACCAGCCCCTCGGGACCCTCGACGAACTCCCGGATCTCCGCCTCCCCGAGCGGAGAGAGTCCGAGCATCGAGAGGTCCGGCGCCTTCTCGGGAGCCGAGCCCACACGGAGCACCGTCGCGACGCCGGCGTCGGTCCGGCTGTGACACGCCGACACCGCGATGCGGTCGGGCCCCAGCTCCACGATGGTCGATCCCCAGACGGCCGATAGACTCGAGGCCTCCAGATCAGGAACGCCGAGCACGCCGAGCCGTGCGCGCAGATAGAGCGAACACTCGAGCTGCTCGCTGGTCTGCGGCTCGAGGCCCGCGTCGGTCCGATAGGCCACCGTGAGATTGGACCCGCGCGGGATGAAGTGGATCTCGGAGGCGCGCGCCCGAACGGCCGCGTGCAGATGGAACGCGAGGAAGTTGGTGCCGGCCCGGTCCCACACGATGTCGCGACGGTTGGCCGCGGGCACGCCGGCCGGGTGCGGCCGAGGCATCTCCGGGCCGCTCGTGCCGCAGATCGCGTCGAGGGCGCGCCGAATGGATGCCGGCCCGCCGATCACCAGGGAGACCGGAGTCCCCGCCGCGTTCTTCAGCTCGGACACGGCGTCCACGTCGGTGGGGTCCGCCATCGCCACCGTGATCTCCTCGTCGGTGCCGAAGAGCGGCACCGCCTGCACGCGGCGGAGCAGGCTCGCGGGAAAGCGCTTCACCAGCCCCGAGTCGACCGAAGAGGGGTGCACGTCGGCGTAGGGGAAGCCGAGCTGCCGCGACAGAGCCCAGCCGATGTTTTCTTCCGTGGTGAAGCCCAGCTCGACCAGCGTCTCGCCGATGAGGAGGCCCGTGTCGCGCTGGCGCATCAGCGCCTTTCCCACCTGGTCGTCGGTGACGATCCCGCATTCGACGAGGATGGAAGTCAGTGTGCGGGTGGAATGCTCGTAGGGCGGCACAGTCGGCACCTCGCAATAAAGGTGGCAGGGATCTCGGACCTCGCGGCGTGGGGACACGCGACGTCGGAGATCAATCGGATGGATGGAAAGGCAAGCCATATGCCGACACGGGAGTTATCGCGGGTCAAGCGGCGCGGCCGTTGACTTCCCGCGCGCGTATTCTTATACCGGGCCGTGAGTTATATGTCGGGTGGGCGCGGCGTTTGGGGCGGAAATGGATCGTAGAGCCGCCGGTCGCATCTGACTGGGCGTGGCCTAATCCTTGCCGCTGGAGAGACGCGCGGTTAGATTCTCGGCGAACGCGGGCAGGGGGAGGAGGGGAGGCTATGGCGCAAGCACTGAAGAGAGACATCAAGAAAGCGGCTCCATCGGGAGCCCGGAAGCGGGCCGGCATTGACGTGAAGCCGGCCATCAAGGCCATCAAAGCGGTCAAGAAGATCGTTCGTCTCACCGCGGCCGATCTCGCCGAGAAGCAGCGCGAGATCTCCGTCAGCGAGTTCTTCACCAAGAACCGCCATCTCCTCGGCTTCGACAGTCCGGCGAAGGCACTTCTCACCACGGTGAAGGAGGCGGTCGACAACGCCCTCGACGCGTGCGAAGAAGCCAGCATCCTTCCCGACATCCTGATCGAGCTGCAAGAGGTCACCGAGACGCGCTACCGCGTGGCCGTCCAGGACAACGGGCCCGGCATCGTGAAGGCGCAGATCCCCAAGATTTTCGGGCAGCTTCTCTACGGCTCCAAGTTCCACCGCTTGCGCCAGGCGCGCGGACAGCAGGGGATCGGCATCTCCGCGGCCGGCATGTACGGCCAGCTCACCACCGGGAAGCCGATCACCGTCATCTCCCGCACCGGGACGGGAAAGCCGGCGCATCGATTTGATATCCAGATCGACACGCGCCTGAACCGGCCGGTCGTGGTTTCCGACACCGAAGTGGAGTGGACGCCGCAGCACGGCACGCGCGTGGAGCTGGAGATCGAGGCGACCTACAAGAAGGGGCGCCACTCGGTGGACGGCTACGTGGAGCAGACCGCCATCGCGAACCCCCACGCGCAGATCACCTATGTCGCGCCGGGAGGGGAGCGGGTGGAGCTGGCGCGCGTGGCCGATGAGCTGCCCAAGGC
>JANLXD010000465.1:0-2481 GCA_031364935.1 Candidatus Eiseniibacteriota bacterium | reverse complement strand
CCGTCGCGCTCGAGGCCGGCGCGCACACGATCGAGCTGGACTGGGGCGCCGCCGGCGTCTGGCGCGACACGCTGGAGGTGACGAGAGGCGAGAGGCTCGCGGTGCATCCCGCCATCTACGGCTCCGTCTCGCTCCGCTCCTCGGAGCCGTCGCGGACTCTCGACGTCTACGTGGACGGCGCGTACGCCGGGACGACGCCGCTCACCCTGAGCCGCGTCGTGGTGGGCCGCCATCTGGTGCGCTTCAGCGGTCCGGGCGCGGGCAGCACGACGCAGGAGATCGACGTGCTCCGCGACGCCCCGACCGAAGCGATCGGGAACGCGGGGCCCCCGCCGGAGACCGGGAGGCTCACGGTCCGGTCGGCGCTCTTGACCGACGCGGGGTTCGAGCCGGGGCGCGGCGATCCTCTCTGGATCGACGGAGTCGCGCGCGGGGCCACGCCGCTCACGGTCGCGCTCAAGCCGGGAGCGCACAGCGCGCGCGTGGTGCGCCGCGGATTTCCGGCGCAGGTCACGGTGGTGGACGTGAAGGCCGGGGGCGACCACTACGTGACCGCGGAGTTCGGCGCGCGCTCCGAGCAGCCGCTCCAGTTCACGCCTCCCGCGGCGCTCTCCATATCGAATCCGCTGCCGGTCATGGTCACGTTGCCGGAAGGGGAGTGGGATCCTTCCATCGCCGTGTGGCTCTACGCCGCCGCGCCGGACGGCTCCTTCCAGGGACGCCGCATGACCCAGCTCGAGGGCGGGGATCGCATCTTCGCGACGCTCGTCCCCGTCGAGGTGCTGCAGAATCGCGCGAACCGGGTCCGCGTCTACTTCAAGGCGTCCGGCACCGACGGCCGCGAGTTCTACTCCGAGATCGCCACCATCCCCGTTCGCCCCTGACGTCTTCGCGGCCCCCGCCGCGCGCCTCCCGCATCGCCAATACTCCCCGTGAGCCGAGCCTGTGCGCGCACCCTTCGCATGGATCCAACTGCCCGCTCCCGCGCTTTTTTGGGCGCTGATTGCCGCGGGGCACGCGGTCGCGTGGCGGTGGAGCGTGCCCGCGCCGCTCCACGGCGCGGCACTCGGCGCGTCGCTCGGGCTAGGTGGGGCGTCGTTATTGGCCGCTGCGTTCGGGAGCCGCCGCGCTGCCGGGGCGCGTCGCGCTCCGTTTCAGCGCGCCGAGGCCGCGCTGGGCGCGCTCGCGCTGCTGGCCGCCGGCGCGGCGTTGGGCGCCGAGGCCGATGCCGCGTCGCCTCCGCTTCCGGTGCATCCGCGCCCCGCCCGCGTCCGGATCGAGGGGCGCGTGCTCGACACCACCGCGCTCGAGGCGCGCCCCTCGACGATCCTGTTCGAGGCGCGGCGCGTGGCGGTGGGCGAGCGGTGGGCGCCCTGCGCCGCGCGCGTCGCGCTCCGGTTCGGCGACGATGCGGGAGTGCCGCGATGGGCGTTTCCCGGACTCTGCCTGTCGGTCTCGGGGACGTATCGGCCGCCGGAGGACGCGCGCAATCCGGGCACCGAGGCGCCAGGGCGCTGGATGGAGCGCCTCGGCGTGGCCGGTACCGTGGAGGCCGACCCGCTCGGAGTCGAGGCGGCGGTCGATCCCGTCGAGCGCGGCGCGGCGGCGACGTGGGTCTGGCGCGATCGCATCGCGCGCGCCTTCGACGCCGCGCTCGCGCCGCCGGTCGCGGCGCTCGCCCGCGGAATGATCCTGGGCGACCGGTCGATGATCGCGCCCGCCACGCGCGACGACTTCCGGGACGGCGGCACGATCCACATCCTCTCGATCTCGGGTCTCCACGTCTGCATCCTGGGCGGGTTCGCGGCGCTCCTCGCCGCGGCCGTGCGCCTGGCCCTGGCGCCCTCGCTCGCCGTGGAGCTGGCCGCGGTCTGGGGCTACACGCTCCTGGTCGGCGCCCCGGCGTCGGCGCTGCGCGCCGCGCTTCTCTGGACGGCGGTCCGGGGCGGGCGCGCCGCGGGGCGCGAGGTGCGGCCTTTCGCGGCGTGGGGCATCGCGGGTCTCGGGCTTCACCTCGCCGACCCGCGCTCGGTCCACGATCCCGGCTTCCAGCTCTCCTTCGCCGCGGTGCTGGGGCTCCTGGCGGCCGGAGGGCTGGGCGGCGACGACGGAGACTCGGGTCCGGTCGTGCTACAGCGCGCGCGGCGCGCGCTCCGAGGGGCAGGTGCGATCGCGCTCCAGAGCGCCGGCGCCACCAGCGGCACGGCGGGGATCGCGGCGCGGCTCTTCGGCGCGCTTCCGGCCGCGTCCTTTTTTCTGAACGTCGCGGTGGTGCCGCTCTGCGGCATCTTCATGGCGGAATCGTTCCTCTTCCTGGCCGCCGAGATCCTGCGCGTTCCCTTCGTGCGTCAAGGCGCCGCCGGCGCGCTCGACGCGTCGGGGCTGTTACTCCTGGCCGTGAACCAGTGGGGCGCGGGCGCCGTCGCGCCGTGGCCGCTCCATCGCGTCCCGGGCGCCGGAGCGATCGCGGGGTCGGCGGCG
>JANLXD010000462.1:0-3920 GCA_031364935.1 Candidatus Eiseniibacteriota bacterium | reverse complement strand
TCTTCGGCCCGCCCGCTCCGGAGTCGATCTGGAAGGCTCCAGCCGCGTCGACGCCGCTGCCATCTCCGGCGGTCGCGGTCGCGCCCGGGAATGCCGCGACGACTCCGGCCGGACGCGCGGCTGTGCTGCCGGCGCCCGCGGTCCCGCTCGCGGCGACCGCGGTTCCCGGCGCGGTGGGCGCCTCCGCCGAGACGCCCAGCTCGCTCGAGGGGAGCGCGCTCTTCGCGCGCGAGCAGTACGTCTATTCCAGCGACGGACGGCGTGATCCCTTCCTCTCCCTGCTCGACGGGAAGTTCCAGGGCTCCGGCGACGGATCGCTGGTCGACGTGGGGGACATCCACTTGGTCGGGATCATGTGGGGAACGTCGGACAAGTTCGCCCTGGTCGAGGACAGCCGGCATCGCGGCTTCGTTCTCCGCGTGGGCGATCCGGTGGTGAACGGCTATATCTCGGGAATCTCCAAGAGCGAGCTTCAGATCGTCCAGAACGCCTTCGGAGAGTCCCAGTCGATGTCGATCAAACTGAAACCGAAAGAGGGTGACCAGAATGCGGCTCGAAACTAACGTTCTTCGCGCAGGGCGCCGGAGGGGCGCCGTCCTGGCGCTTGCGGCGTTCCTTCTGTTGGGGGCCGTGCCGGCCCTGGGGACGACGATCAAGAGCATCACGCTCAAGGACGGAGCCGACGGGACGCAGGTGCTGGTCGAGGCCGACGCCCCGATCAACTACCACGACTTCACCCTCGAATCGCCGGACCGCATCGTGCTGGACTGCCCCGGCGCCTCCCTCTCCTTCACGGAGCGGACGTGGGCCGGACGGGAAGGAACGCCGGTGAAGTCGGTCCGCGCGACCGAGATGGGCTGGGGGCAGGAGACGGGCTCCCGCGTCGTCATCGACCTGGCCCAGGCCTCGTCGTACGGCGTGAGCCAGCTCGGGAACAACCTGGTCCTCGCGGTGGAGCGCCCGACCATCGAGCCCGTGCAGGCCAACGGCGCCGATCGCGCATTCCCCGCGGACGCCTCCGCTTCCGACGGCCGCCGCATGTCCCTGGACGTGCAGGGCGCCGAGGTGCAGACGGTCCTCCGCAGCCTGGCCGAGTTCAGCGGCAAGAACATCGTGGCGAGCAAGGAAGTGAAGGGGCAGGTCACGCTCCGGCTCCGGAACGTTCCGTGGCGCCACGCGCTCGACATCCTCCTCCGCGCCCAGGGACTCGGGAAGGTGGAGCAGGGGCAGACCATCGTCGTCTCGAACATCGAGACGCTCCGCAAGGAGGAGATGGAGCGCCGCACCGCCGAGCGGAACCAGGAAGAGCTGCTCCCGCTCCAGACGCGGATCGTGGCGATCAGCTACGCGAACGCCGACGAGATGGCGAAGGCCGTCGAGAAGACGCTCACGAAGCGCGGCCACATCGAAGTGGACAAGCGCACGAACGCCCTCCTGGTCACGGACATCGACGAGCGCCTGGACCAGGCCGAATCGATGATCCGGAGCCTGGACACGCGGACGCCGCAGGTGGAGATCGTGGCGCGGCTCGTGGACGTGGACGTCTCGGCGACGCGCGACCTCGGCATCAAGTGGGGCGTCCACGGCATCGACATCATGGACGCGGGCGTCTCCGAGAACCTCGACATGAACGCGGCCGACGTGACGGGCCCGGCGGGCGTCGTCAGGATCGGCACCGTGAAGGCGTTCGGCTCGATCGACGCGACGCTCCAGATGCTCGAGACCCAGAACAAGGCGAACATCATCTCGAATCCGCGCATCACGACGGTGAACAACCGCGAGGCGTCGGTGGTCGTGGGCAAGCAGATCCCGCTCATCGTGCAGGACTTCGCCGGGAACGCGGTCACGCAGATGACCACCATCGGCATCAAGCTGAACGTGACGCCGCACATCAACGTCGGGAACAAGATCACCATGGACGTCCATCCCGAGGTTTCGGATCTGGCCGCGCAGTCGACGGTGCAGGGCGGGATCATCATCAACACGACCATGGCGGACACGCGGGTCATGGTGAACGACGGCGAGACGGCGGTGATTGGCGGCCTGATCCGGTCGAACGAGAGCTCCACCAAGCGCGGGATCCCGATCCTCATGGACATCCCGCTGCTCGGAGCCCTCTTCCGCTCCTCCTCCACCACGACCGCGAAGCGCGAGCTGTTGATTTTCGTGACGCCGAAAATCCTGGGCGAACAGACCGCTCTCGGCCACTAGAGCGCGCCGCCGCTGGCACATGCGGCGGGACGCCGGTATACTGCGGGGCCTTCCTTATGGGAAGGTCCCGCTTTTTCATGGCCGTCGAGAGAGGGAACTCTGGGGCTTCGCGTCGCGCTGATCGGACTTTCGGGCGCAGGCAAGACGACCGTGGCGCCCCTCGCGGCGGCCCGGCTGGGGTTTCCCTGGGTCGACCTCGATCTCGAGATCGAGCGCGCGGCGGACCGGCCGATCGCGGGCCTGTTCGAGGAGCGGGGCGGCACAGAGTTCCGTGAGCTCGAAGCCGCGGCCCTGGAGCGCGCGCTGTCGGACTCGCGCCCGGGGGTCGTGATCGCGTGCGGCGGCGGGATCGTCACGATCCCCGCCACGCGGAAGCGGCTCACCGGGGCGGCGTTCGTGGTGTGGCTCCGCGTGGGCCCCGCGGCGGCCGCGGCGCGGCTGGGCGCGGAGGGGGCGGCGCTGCGCCCGCTCCTCCGCGGCGGGTCGCCCCGGGAAGCGCTCGAGTCCTTGCTGCGCGACCGGGCGCCGCACTACCAGGCCGTGGCCGACGCCGTCATCGACACCGAGGGGCGCACTCCCGCGGAAGTCGCCGACATGGTGGCCGCGCTCTGCCGGCCCGACCCCACCTGGCCCTAGCGCCGTGGGGTTGATCCGGGTGGTCGGGGGGGAGCTGCGCGGACGGCGCCTGGCGGTGCCCGCGCGGGGCGTGCGGCCCACGTCCGAGAGGACGCGCGAGGCCGTCTTCGACATCCTGGGGCCCGCTCTCGTGGCCGGGGCGCGGGTGCTGGACCTGTACGCGGGAACCGGTGCGCTCGGGATCGAGGCCCTGAGCCGCGGGGCCGCGTTCGCCGACTTCGTCGAGAAGGACGCCGGCGTGGCGCGCGCGCTCCAGGTGAATCTCGAGGCCCTGGGCCTTGCGGACCGGGGCCGCGTGCACCGCGCCGACCTGGACCGCGGCGCGCTTCCGTCCTCGGCCCTCGGCCCGTGGCGGATCGTCTTCCTGGATCCGCCCTACGCCGGCGGCGCCGGGGCCCGCTGGCTTCAGGCGCTCGCGGAGATCCCGTGGAGCGCGGAGGGGGGCGTGGTGGTCCACGAGCGGGGCCGGACCGAGGCGAGCGAAGCGCCCCCGCAACTGACGCTCCGGACCGAGCGGCGCTACGGCGACACGACGGTCGCGATCTACTCGAGAGGAGGGACATGAAGAGCGCGATATTCGCAGGGACCTTCGATCCGGTAACCAACGGCCACGTCGATCTGATCCGAAGGGCGCTCCACCTGATGGACCGGCTCACGGTGGCGGTCGGCACACGGCCCGGGAAGCAGGTGCTCTTCACGCAGGAGGAGCGGGTCGAGATGATCCGGGAAGCGGTGCCGAACGAGCCGCGCCTCACGGTGGAGCCCTTCAGCGGGCTCCTGGTCCAGTACGCGGAGAAGAAGGGGATCGGAACGATCATCCGCGGTCTTCGGTTCGTGTCGGACTTCGAGTACGAGTTCCAGATGGCGCTGATGAATCGGCGCCTGAGCGGCGCCATCGAGACCCTGTTCCTCATGCCGAGCGAGACCTACACGTTCGTGAACTCCAGCCTGATCAAGGAAATCGCGCGGAACGGAGGCGACGTCGGGCCGTTCGTGCCCGCGGGCGTCGGGGCCCGGCTCCGCGCTGCGTTCATGGCGAAGCGGTGAGCGGCTCTCGGATCAGCACCCGGGTG
>JANLXD010000452.1:0-2591 GCA_031364935.1 Candidatus Eiseniibacteriota bacterium | reverse complement strand
CCGCCGCCGCTCCGCCGCCGGCTCCCGGCATGGCCGCCATCATCGGCATGGCCGCCGTGACGCCGAAATGCTCTTCCAGCTTCTTCACCAGGCCCGAGACTTCGAGCATGGTCATTCCTTCGAGAAGTCCGATGATCTGCTGATCCTTGGTTCCTGCTTCCACGTTACGTTCCTCCTCCGATCCGGATTCGGGGCGCCCGCAAGGGGCCTACCCCTCCTTCTTCTTTCCGATGGCGTCGATGACTCCCACCATTTGCCGCAGCGAGCCCGAGAGCACGCCGACGAAACCCTGCATGGGGGAACGAAGCGCACCGATGAACTGACCCAGCAGAACCTCGCGCGGAGGGAGCTGGGCCAAGGCCTTGATTCCATCCGGACCGTAGATCTGGCCGGAGACGTACGCGGCCTTCAGGGCCGGCTTCTCGAATTCCTTCGCGAAGTCCGCCAGGACCTTCGCGGCGCTCACCTCGTCCGTTCCGAACGCGATGCCGGTGGGGCCCTCGAGGTACTGGTCGAGCGCCTCCACGCCGTTCGCGCGGAGCGCGAGCTTGGTAAGCGTGTTCTTCGCGACGCGGTACTCCACCTTCGCGTCGCGGAGTCGGCGCCGCATCTTCGTCGCCAGATCCACGTTCATCCCCTGGAAATCGGTCAGGTAGATGGACTTGGACTGCGCGATGAGCGCGCTCAGTTCGGTGACGCTCTGTTCCTTTTCAGCGGTCGCCATGGACGTGAATTCTCCTGGAGCGGCTCAGCCGACTCCGGTTCTAAGCCTTCAGACTCGTCTGGAGCGCGACGGGATCGAGCCGGACCGGCGGACCCATCGTGGAGCTGAGCGTGACGCTGCGCAGATACTGGCCCTTGGCCGCGGGCGGCTTCAGACGGAGGACTTCACGCAGGAAGGCCTGGACGTTGGCGACGAGCTTATCGCTGCCGAAAGACGCCTTGCCCACCGGCGCGTGGAGGTTGCCGGCCTTGTCGACGCGGTATTCGATCTTGCCGCCCTTCACCTCGCGGACGGCCTTCGCGATATCCATGGTGACCGTGCCGCTGCGCGGGTTCGGCATGAGCCCGCGAGGGCCCAGCACCCGTCCCAGCTTCCCCACCTCGCCCATCATGTCGGGCGTGGCCACGATCACGTCGACGTCCACCCACCCTTCGTTGAGCTTCTTGATCCACTCGTCCGACCCGACGAAATCCGCTCCGGCCTCCCGGGCCTCGCGCTCCTTGTCGCCCTTGGTGAGGACGAGGACGCGAACGGTCTTGCCGGTGCCGTGCGGGAGCACCACGGTGCCGCGCACCTGCTGCTCCGCGTGGCGCGGATCCACGCCCAGCCGCATCGAGACCTCGACGGTCTCGTCGAACTTGGCGGTGGAGGCCTTCTTCAGCCGCGCGATCGCGTCCGTCAGGTCTCCGAGCTTCTCGGCGCCGATCGCTTCCTGGGAGGCGCGGAATCTCTTACCGATTCTCATGCGCGCCCCCTAGCCCTCGACGTCGATGCCCATGGAGCGCGCGGTCCCTTCGACCATCCGGATCGCCGCCTCCAGGTCATTCGAGTTCAGGTCGGGTTTCTTCAGCTCGGCGATCTCGCGCACCTGCGCGCTGGTCACCTTGGCCACCTTGTTGCGGTTGGGCTCTCCCGAGCCCTTGGCGAGCCCCGCCGCGCGCTTCAAGAGCACCGAAGCGGGCGGGGTCTTGGTGATGAACGTGAACGAGCGGTCGCTGTAGACCGTGATCACGACCGGGATGATGAGCCCCGGCTGCCCCTGCGTGCGCGCGTTGAACGCCTTGCAGAACTCCATGATGTTCACGCCGTGCTGCCCCAGCGCCGGCCCGATGGGGGGCGCGGGAGTGGCGTTGCCGGCGGGCACCTGGAGCTTGACCAGCGCCTGTACCGGTTTGGTCTTGGCCATCCGTCATCCTTTCCATTCGCAGGGGGTAGCTTCCCCCGCTCCCACGTCGCGTGGTCGCGCGGCGGGCAAGGGGCCCGCCGAAAACCGGCCTAGACCGGCTGTACTTGGAGAAAATCCAGCTCGACGGGCGTCGCGCGCCCGAAGATCGACACCATCACCTTCACCTTCTGCCGCTCGGGATTCACTTCGTCCACGACGCCCGTGAAATCGGTGAACGGACCGTCCACCACCTTCACGTGCTCGCCGGACTTGAACGGCACCTCGGCGGCGCCGCGCATCCGGCCGCCGGCCTCCATGTGCCCGAGGATCCGCTTCACCTCCGCATCGCGAAGGGGGATCGGATCCTGCCCCGAGCCGACGAACCGCGTCACGCCGGGGACGTTCTGCACCACCAGGCGCGACTCCATGTCCAGGTTCATCTCCACGAGGACGTAGCTGGGAAACGTCTTTCGCTTCGACGTGATCCGCTTGCCGTCCTTCATTTCGGCGAACTCCTCGGTCGCGACGAGGATCTGGCCGAAATGGTCTTCCAGCCCCGCCGCGTGGATCGCGCGCTCCAGGTTGGCCTTGACCTTGTTCTCGTGGCCCGAGTACGTGTGGATCACGTACCAGCCCATCGTTTTGCCTTCCGTCTTCCCTTCCACGTTCCCTTCCACTAGGTCAGCATCCGGATCAGCGCCT
>JANLXD010000421.1:0-4202 GCA_031364935.1 Candidatus Eiseniibacteriota bacterium | reverse complement strand
CGCCGCCGAGCGGCAGGAGGGAGATGCGGTAGTCGGTGCCCCCCTTGCGGAAGCCCACGACGCGCGGTCCCATTCCGATCGAGAACGAGATCACGCGCACGCCCAGCCATTTCGCGACCAGGAAGTGGCCCAGCTCGTGGACGAAGACCAGAACGCCCAGAACCAGGGCACCATAGAGGACGATCGCAACGAATGAAGGCATCGGGGGCTTCCCTCGGGTCCGGTGGCGGCGATGGGGTGCGCTTGGCCCGTGACTGTAACAGCCTGATAATTCAGCGTCAATGCGACCCGGACGGTCGCCGCCGAGGGGGCGTTAGCCGGCCGCGATCAGGCGCTCGTAGAGCGAGCGGGTCAGGGCTGCCGTGCGGTCGGCGCCGAATTCCCGGACCGTCTCGCGGCCTCGCGCGCCCATGGCACCGCGGAGCGAGGCGTCTCCGGCGACCCGCGCTATCGCGTCGGCCAACGCTTCAGGGTGGCGCGACGGGACCAGGAGGCCGGTCTCGCCGTCGCGCACCACCTCGGGGATGCCGCCGACCCGGGTCGCGACCACCGGCAGCCCGGCGGCCATCGCGTCGAGGATCGACGTGCCCAGGCCCTCGAGATACGAGGAGAGAACGAAGAGGTCCGCGGCGCGGAGCAGCGCCGTCACGTCGTCCCGAAAGCCGAGGAAGCGGACGCGGTCGTCCAGGTGGAGCGCCCGGTGCTCGGCGAGAAGCGCGTCTCGGAGCGCCCCCTCTCCGGCGATCCAGATGCGGAGCCGGGGCGAGCGGTCGCGAAGGAGCGCGGCGGCGCGGAGGAGCGTGGTCTGCGACTTGTGCGGCGCGAGCGCCGCGACCTGGATCGCGAGCACGTCCTCGGGAGCGAGCCCCAACGCTTGCCGCGCCGCGGCGCGGTCGAACGGCTCGTCGAAGGGCGCGAGGTCGATGCCGCTCGGAATCACCTCGATGAGCCCGGCCCGTATGCCGCTCGCGAGGAGCGCGTCCCTCACGCCGCCCGAGATGGCGGCGATGGCGTCGATCGGAAGCGCGTAGAGAAGCCGGCTGCCCACCGAGCCTCGCACGCGGAAGTCGACACGACGGGAGAGGACCCGCCGCGGACCGGGCGCGACCAGCGCGGCCATCGCCCCCAGCGCATGCGCCCGGGCCGCGTGCCAGTGGACGATATGGGGACGCGTGGCCCGGACGATCGACTCGATCCGGAAAACGGACGCCATATCCCACGTGCCCCGCATCGGAACCGCGTGGACTGAAAAACCCTCCCCGGCCGCGCGCTCATAGAGCGCTCCCTGGTCGGGCGCGGCGAGGTGCGGCTCGTCGCCCGCCTCTCTCTGTCGGCGCATCAGCTCGAGCACCTGACGCTCCCCGCCCCGCCAGCTTCGCTCCGAGTCCAGGTGGAGCACCCGGATGGCGGTCACCGCCGGCCGCTCCGCGCGCGCTCGATCGCTTCGAGGAGAGCCGCGCCCACTTTCTCGGGCGTGGCGAACGAGGCGACGGCCTCCCGCCCCGTGGCCCCCAGGCGCTCCCGTCGTTCCGGGTCGCGCGCCAGCTCTTCGATCGCGGCCGCGAGCGCGTCCGCGCTTCCGGCCGGGACCAAGAAGAGCGGCTCTCCGGAGGGCGCGGTCCGGCCCCGCTCGAAGAACTCCGCGACCGCAGGCGAGCGCCGGGTCACGGTGGGCACGCCGAGCGCGAGCGACTGGTAGACCTTGTGCGGCACCACGCGCGCCGCCTTCTCGGTGGTGCCGAAGATGCCGAGCCCCACGTCGGCCCGGGCGAGCATCTCGAGGGCCCGCGCGTAAGGAATGCGCGGCTCGCGGCGCACGCTCGCGAGCCCTCCGGAGGCGATGTCGCGGTCCGCCTCGTGTGCCGTCATGCCGTCGCCGATCAGCGTGAACCGCGCGAAGCCGGGGCCGTGGCGCCGCTCGAGGATGGCCGCCGCCCCCACGATGGCGGGCACGCCGTGGAGCGGGAGGAATCCGCCGACGTAGACCACCGAGAGCGGCTGGGCGTCTGCGGACACGCCCGCGGGGCCGCCGGGCCGCGCTCCGGGTGCGCCGGATCGCGCTGCCTGCGCCGCCCCCGCCGCGCGCGCCGCGCCCAAGGCGAAGGCCGCGTGATCCGCTCCGACCGGCACGCGGGCGAGCTTCCTCCGCGGGACCCCGAAGCGCTCCGCGAACAGCTCGCCGTGCTCCCACGTGTCGCAGAGGACGACGTCCGCCAGCCGAAGGGCCACGGCGTCGCTCAGGTGCAGGCGGGCGGCCGCGACCGAGCGCGTCGCCACCCGGCCCAGATCGCGGGTCTGCGTGTCCCACCGCGAGACCAGGGGATCGAAGAGGAGCGGCACGCCCGCGATGCGCGCGAGCGCCGACACCAGCGGCACGTCCCTGTGGCCGAAGGAAGGAACGAGGTAGGCGTCGGCGCCAGCCGCCCGCGAGGCCCAGGCGCCGAACAGCGCGGCTCCACGCGCGAAAGGGCGCGACGTGACCGGAAGGAGCCGCACGTCCACGCCGTGCGCCGCGAGTCCCTCCTGGAGCACGCGGGTGCGGGGATAGTCCGGATCGAACGCGCCGAGGAAGGCGACCCTCACCGGCGGTCCGGACCTCCCGGCTCCCGCTCGGCCAGCGTCTCCTGCTCCCAGCGGCGCGCGTATTTCATGAAGACGGAAAACGCGGCCAGACCGCAGAGCACGATGCCGTGGCGTCCTTCGCGGAATCCCCTCTCGAGGACGTACATGCGGAGGAAGCGGAGCGGCGCCCGGAACAGGAGCCGCGCCGGCGAGGCGCGCACGCCGCGGTCGCGCAGGTCGTCCGCCGACCAGCGCGTGTACCGGTGGAACTTCTCGAAGTACTGGTCGAGGTCGCGATACGTGTGATGGAGAAGCGGCTCGCGCAGCGTGCCGACCCGGCCGGACTCGATCCGCACCTCCGCGTGGACGTGAAGCGGCTCGTACGCCCCCTTCGCGCGGTCGAACAGCCGGAGCACCTTGTCGCGGTGCCACCCCGCGGAGCGGATCCGCCGGCCGAGGAAGTGATTCGCGCGGCGGATCCAGTAGCCGTCGGAACGTCCCGCCTCCTCGAGGACCGATTCGATCTCGGCGCGAAGCGCGGGGGTGACCCGCTCGTCGGCGTCCACGATCAGTGTCCACCGGTGCGTGAGGCGCGGCAGCGCCCAGTTCTTCTGCGCGGCCGAGTTCACGTATTCGTGCTCGAGGACGCGGTCCGCCACGGCGAGCGCCGCCTCGAGCGTCCCGTCCGTGCTCCCCGAATCCACCACGACCACCTCGTCGGCCCAGCGCACCGACTCCAGGCACTCGCGGATGTTCCCGATCTCGTTCTTCACCGGGACGAGGACGCTCAGCGGCTCGCGCACGGGCGCTCCTCGGGGGCGCGGCCGGCGCCGCCGCGGGTGTTCGGAAGCAGGGATAGCGAAGCCGCGACGACGCGATCCACCGTCACGTCGATCATGCAGCGCATGTGCCGGTCGCCCGGGAGGGGGCAGCGGTTGGCGTTGCAGAAGAGGCAGTCGAGCCCGTCGTCGGCGAGCGCGATGTGCGGCCCCTCGGGCGGATGCCACGTGGCCGGATGGGTCGGTCCGTAAATCGTCACGGTGGGCACGCCGAGAGCGGCGGCCACGTGCTTTGGCCCCGAGTCGTTTCCCACGAAGAGCGCGCAGCGCTCGAGCAGCGCCCCCAGCTCCTGCCAGTCGGTGGCCGGCGCGAGGAGCGAGGGTTGCCGCATGAGCGCGCGGCAGGCCTCGACCGATTCGCGCTCGCCCGGCCCCCAGAGCCAGACGACCGTCGCTCCCGATTCCGCGAGCCGGTCCATCGTTTCGGCGAAGCGCTCCGGCGCCCACGTCTTCGCGGGCCACGATCCCGTGGGCAGGCAGGTGACCAGCGGCCCTCCCGCCGTACCCCGGGCCCTCGCCACCTCACCCAGCCAGGTGCCGATCCGCGCACGCGCGGCATCCCCGACATGGAACCGAAGCTTCAGCCCGCGCGGGGCGATCCCCAGCGCGCGCACCTGGTCGAGCGCCGCCTCGGGGGCATATCGAAGGACGGGCCGCCCGTCCGGACCGAGCGGCTCGCGCGGCACGCGGAGCGTATAGGCGCCGCGGCGACCGGCGATGTCGTACCCGACGCGAATCGGAGCGCGCGTGAGCCGCGTCATGAAGGCCGTGCGGGGATTGGAGACCAGGTCGAGCACCAGG
>JANLXD010000402.1:0-4951 GCA_031364935.1 Candidatus Eiseniibacteriota bacterium | reverse complement strand
CCCAAAATGCGCCTCTCGCTGCGGCGGGGGGCCCACTTCGGGGTGGTTCGCCCGGTCGGCCCGCGACTCCGCGTCGGCGAGGGCCCCCTGGCTCTTGGTAGTCAACTTATCGAAACGCATTGCCCGCGCACCCTTCAGGTGGCCCGGGAATTTCTATTATGTCGCGCTAACGGAGCTGGGCCAGGCGCTCTTTGGCCAGCGCGGCCTCCGGACTCTTGGGATATCTCTGGATGACTCGCTGCAGACTCTTCCTCGCTTCGGCGGTGTTTCCGAGACGCTGGTTCGCGATGCCGATCTTCAAGAGCGCCGCCGGTACCTTGTCCCCTTTCGGGTAGCGCTCCACGACGGCCCCGAACTCGATGATGGCCGCGGGGAAATCGCCCTGCGCGTAAAGCGACTCGCCCACCCAATATTGCGCGTTATCGGAGACTTCCGTATCAGGATAGTGGCGGAGGTATTCGCGGAACGACTCGGCCGCCAGCTTGTACCGGCCCGCCGCGTAGTCCGAATAGGCGGCCCGGTAGGCCTCCTCGGGATCCAGGAGGACGCTGGTGTCGCGGACGCCGCCCTGGGCCTGGCGCAGGCTGTCGGCGCGGGAGACCCGCTGCTTCACCGATTCCACGTTCAGCCCCAGCTGGAGCATCCGGGTCTGGGCCTCTTCCAGCTTCCCGACGACCACGTCGAGCCGCTCGCTCAGCTGCGAGAGGCGGCTCTCGGTGGTCGCGCGCGACGTGGAGACGCCCACGCGCGCCTCGTCCAGCTTCTTGTCCATGCGGTCCATGCGCTTGACCAGCTGTGCCTGCGTCGTGAGCAGGCTGTCGAGCTGCACCTGAGTCGTCCGGTAGTACGCGCTCGGGGCGCACCCCGGCGCCAGCGCCGCGACCAGCAGGAAGAGAGCGAACGGGCCCGCGTGGGCCCTGATGTTCCGAGCGATCACTTGGGAGCGAAGTGCGCGCGCCGGTTCTTGGCCCAGGCCTCTTCGTTATGGCCCTGGTCGAACGGCCGCTCTTTCCCGTACGAGATGGTGGTCACGCGCGTGCCCTTGATGCCGTAGGAGACCAGATAGTCCTTCGCGGCGCGCGCCCGCTTCTCTCCGAGAGCCAGGTTGTACTCCACCGAGCCGCGCTCGTCGCAGTGACCCTCGATGATCACGTTCAAGCGGGGGTGGCTCTCCATGTACTTGGCGTCCGCCTCGAGCGCCTGCTTCGCGTCGTCGCGCAGAGACGCGTCGTCGTAGTCGAAGAAGGCATCCTGGAGCCGGGCCTGAGCGTTCTCGTCCTCGGTGGACGAGGGGGGCCGCGGCGGCTCTTCCTCGGTGGTTTCGGGCGTGGATTCGGGCGTCCCCGGAGGCGGCGTCACTTCGGCGGGGGGCGCGGACTTCCGACGGGAAGAGCATCCCTGAGCCACGGCGAGCATCAGCAGTGCGGCCGCGAGCAGGAAGATCAGCGTCCATGGCGATCGGCGCATGAGCAGACCTCCGTTGGGTTCAGTTAATTATCTGGCAACAACTTCCAGCGCGTCGGCAAAACTAGCACAGGGGGTTGGGGCCGTCAACCGGCGCGGCTCACGCCGGGTCGCTTGGGCCGCGGTCCCGCGGCCGGATTGAAGCATTCGTCGCCGCGCGTGAGCTGGATGGCCTCACTTCCATCGGCGTTCATCACGAAAATCTGCCGCGCTCCGCCACGGGTGCTGGAGAAATAGATCTTCCGCCCGTCCGCGGACCACTGGGGGTTCTCGTTGTGGCCCGCGCCCGACGTGACCTGGATCGGCCGCTGTCCGTTCGCGTCCATGACCACGACGTCGAAGATGCCGTCGTGCCGGGCGGCGTAGGCGATCCGGTCCCCCTTCGGCGACCAGCGCGGTGAATCGTTGTACTTGCCCTCCAGGGTGAGAAGCCTCTGGTTCACTCCCTCCGAATCCATCACGTAGATCTGCGGCGAGCCCGAGCGGTCCGAGGCGAACACGATCTGGTCCCCGTTCGGGCTGTAGCTGGGCCCCGAATCGATCCGGGGGTTGCGCGTCAGCCGGCGGGCCGTCTGTGCGTCGCGGCTGATGGCGTAGATCTCCGAGTTGCCGTCCCTGTAGAGCGCGCACGCGATCCACTTTCCGTCGGGAGAGTAGGAGGGGGCGATGTTCGGCCCCGCGCGCGTGGAGAATGGATAGGAAGCGCCCCGCTTCAGGTCGAACAGGTAGAGGTCGGGATTGCCGCGCTTGTAGGTGGTGAAGGCCAGCTCGGTGCCCCACGGGGCCCATGCGGGGGAAAGGGCCAGGCTCCGGTCGTGCGTGAGCGGGTAGGGATTCATCCCGTCGTAGTCCATCACCCAGACCTCCTTCACGCGCCCCGTGCCTCGGATGAAGGCCACCTTGGTCTCGCAGATGCCGCGCTCCCCGGTCAGCGCCTCGAGCACGTCGTCCACGAACCGGTGCATCGCCTCGCGCGTCTCCGCGCGGCGGAAGGGATACGTCCGCCGGAACATCGACTCCGCGGTCGCGAGATCGAAGACCTCGCCGGTGAGCTGGTAGCCGTCGCCGTCGCCCTCGAGAGTCCCTTCGACCCGCACGGTTCCGGTGGCGCCGGGATTGGGCTCGAGCTTCTGGGTCAGAGGCTCCACGTCGGTCACGTTGAAGATCCCCGAGAAATCGAAATCGTGGCGCACGACGTCATGCGCCTCCTGCGCCACCCCCGCATCGCGATCCGAGCGGAACGAGGCGAGGAGGAGCGGCGACTTGACGGTGCCCGATGCCTGGACTCCGGTCCGGACGTCGGTCTGCGTGCTCGCCGCGACTGGCACGAGGAGCGCGAGCAGGACCGCGGCGCCCGCCAGGACGCGGCGGCCGGCGACCGGGACCATCCGGACGCTCGGGGCGCGGCGCTTACTGCTGGTATTCAAATCCAAAGTGAACCCCCAGCCATTCCCCGCTGTATCCGGCGGGGAGCGGCGGCAGCGGTGTCGCGGCCAGAAGCGCGCGCATGGCCGTCTGGTCGAAGAACGAGCTGCCCGACGGATCCTCCACGCGGGCCACCGAGACCTGGCCGTCGCGTCCTATGCGAAAGTAGACCGTGGTGCGCACGGCCCGGCTCAGCCCGGGCGGCGGCACCCAATGCGAGCCGATCTTGTTCCGGATGGTCGCCAGGTAGTACGACCAGCGGAAATCGCCGTCGGTGCGCACGCCGATGTTGGCCGATGAGTCGGGCGACCACCAGCGTTGCGCGCGGTCGGCGGCGGCGGTGGTCGCGACCTCGCGCGCGCGCGAGCTTTTCTCGTTGTCCGCCCTCTTCTCCGACGGACCCTTCTCGGGCCGGGGCACGATCGGCGCCCCCGGCGTGTAGCGCTTGATCAGCGCCGGCTTCGGGCGCGAGCGGTCCGCCTCGGCCGCCGAGGCCTCCGCCGCGGGAAACGTCCGGAGCGGCGACAGGCGCACGAGCCGCGCGCGCGGCGACGAGGGCCCGCTGGACCCGGGCAGCGCCACGTCGAGCGGAGGCCGGCCCCAGTTCACGAACAGGAGCAGGAGCGCGGCGTGGAACACCGACGCGATGCCCAGCAAAATGAAGCTGGTCCGCTCGTCGGGCGGCGCGGCACCGCGCTTCCGGCGCGCCGGCTGGTCTCGAAACCGCATCGTGGTGGCATTCCTCGCCTAGGTCTCCTGCTCCAGCGCCAGAGCCTCGTGCAGCGAGCGGACCGCGCGCTCCACGTCCTTCTCCCGCACCATGCAGGTGATGGTAATGGACGACGTGCTGATCAGGTCGATGTTGACTCCGGCCTTGGCCAGGGCGTCGAAGACCTCTCCGGCGGTGCCGGCCGACGTCGCGAGCCCTTCGCCCACCACCGACAGGATCGCCACGTCCGGGTCGTACAGGAAGGCGCGCGCGCCCAGCTTCTTCCGCATCGACTCGATCAGGGGGAGCACCACCTGCGCGTCGTGCGAGCCGACGGCGAAGGTCACGTCGTTCTTTCCCTCGGCGCCGTTCGCCTGGACGATCATCCGGACGTTGACCCCGTGCCCGCCGATGTCGCGGAAGATGTCCGCGGCCACGCCCGGACGGTCGGGAACGCCGAGCAGCGCGATCTTGGCGACGTCGGCGTCGTGGGCGATGCCGCGAATGATCACTTCTTCCATGAGGGCCCCCTTCGTGATGCGCGTCCCTTCGTTCGCGTTGAAGCTGGAACGGACGTGGACCGGAACGCCGAAGCGCCGCGCGATCTCGACCGACCGGTTGTGCAGGACCCTGGCGCCCAGGGACGCCAGCTCGAGCATCTCGTCATAGGAGAGCGCGGAAAGCTTCCGGGCCCCCGGCACGATCCGCGGATCGGCCGTATAGACGCCGTCCACGTCGGTGTAGATCTCGCACGACTCGGCATCCAGCGCCGCCGCCAGTGCGACCGCGGTGGTGTCGGAGCCGCCGCGCCCCAGCGTCGTGACCTCGCGCTCCCGGCTTACCCCTTGGAACCCCGCCACGATCACGACGCGCCCTTTTTTCAGCTCCTCTCGGATCCGGTCGGCCTTGATCTCCACGATCTTCGCGCGCGTATGGGATGTATCGGTCACGATTCCACTCTGGCTACCGGTAAATGAGACCGCTTCCTGGCCTCGGTCGTTTACAGCCATCGCGACGAGGGCCATGGAAATCCGCTCTCCGGCGGTGAGGAGCATGTCCATTTCGCGGGGATGGACGCGCGTGGTGACCCGGCGCGCCAGCCCGATCAGATCGTCTGTCGTGTCGCCCATGGCGGATACGACCACGACGAGATCGGCGCCCTGGCGGCGGGTCTGGACGATGCGGTCGGCGACAGCCGAGATCCGGTCGGGCGTGCCGACGGACGTGCCGCCGTATTTCTGGACCAGGGTAGACACTCGGGGTGCGCTCTGCTCCTTACCGTAGGGTGCGGGCCGAGGCGCCGCGAGTTTCGATCCGTCCTGGAATCGCGCGCGCCCGGACGCGGGCGCGTGC
>JANLXD010000362.1:0-5582 GCA_031364935.1 Candidatus Eiseniibacteriota bacterium | reverse complement strand
GTCTGGGTCTTGCCCAGGTCGTTCGGATAGCCGAGCTGCGCCACCAGCACGTTCACGTCCTCGGCGTCGGACTCCTTCATCTCGCGCACGCGCACGCCGCCCTCGCTGGCCGGCGTGCTCACGTGCGCTCCTCCATCGCCGGCTCTTCCACCGGCCCGCCCACCTCCGGCTGCTTCGAATACTGAAGCTCGTAGAGCCGCGCGTAGATCCCGCCCTTGGCGAGAAGCTCCGCGTGGGTCCCCTGCTCCCGCAGCTCACCCTTGTGCAGAACCAGGATCCGGTCGGCGTCCAGGATGGTGCTCAGGCGGTGCGCGATCACCAGCGAGGTACGTCCCTCCAAAAGCCGCTTCAATGCGGCTTGCACCACGCGCTCGGTCTCGATGTCCACGCTCGACGTGGCTTCGTCCAGGATCAGGATGCTCGGGTCATAGTGGAGCGCCCGCGCGAAGGCGAGGATCTGCCGCTCGCCCATGGAGAAGTAGGCGCCGCGCTCCCCGACTTCCTCGTCCAGGCCGTTCGGCAACCGCGCCTTGAGCCGCGAGCCGCCCACCTCGGCCAGGGCGCGGTCCACGTCCCCGTCGGCGCGGTCGCGCGAGCCGTAAGCGATGTTCTCCCGCACGGAGCCCGAGAAGAGGAACACGTCCTGGAGCACCAGCCCGATCTGCCGTCTCAAATCCTTGCCTTCAATCGTACGGATATCGCGCCCGTCCACGCGGATCGCGCCGCGCTGGAATTCGTAGAAACGCGTCAGCAGATTCGCGATCGAGCTCTTTCCGGCGCCGGTGGCCCCCACGATCGCCACCTTCTCCCCCGGCGCGATCCGGAAGGAGAGGTCGCGGATCACGAACTCCTCGCCCTTGTAGGCGAACCAGACGTGGTCGAACTCCACCTCGCCGCGGAGCCTGCCGACCGGCGCGGCGCCCACGGGCTCCACCACGGCGGGCGGCGTGTCCAGGAGCTCGAAGATCCGCTCGGAGGAGACCATGGCCGCCTGGAACACGTTGTACTTCTCGCTCAGGTCGCGAACGGGCTGGTAGAAGCGGTCGGAGTACTGGATGAACGCGACCACCACGCCGAACGTGACCGCGCCCGCGAGGATCCCGCTGCCGCCGTACCAGAGGATCAGCGCCAGAGCGATCGCGCCGATCACTTCCACCACCGGGAAGAAAACGGCGTAGTAGAAGAGGTTCTGCACGTGCGCGTCGTAGTGCGAGCGGTTCGCCTCGTCGAACTTGCGCGCCTGCTTCCGCTCGGTGTTGAAGAACTTGAGCACGTCCAGGCCTTGCAAGTGCTCCTGGAGAAATGCGTTCAGCTTGGCGAGGCGCGTCCGGACGCGGCGATACGAGACGCGCACCTTGGAGCGGAAGACCGCCGTCGCGATCACCAATAGAATCACGGTGGTCATCGTGACCAGCGCGAGCTTCCAGCTGAGCCAGAACATGGCGAAGACGATGGCCGCCAGCATGAAGAGGTCGCCGATCACCGCGACCACGCCCTGCGCGAAGAGCTCGTTCAGCACGGCGACGTCCTGGGTCACGCGCGTCAGGATCCGCCCCACTGGGCGGGTGTCGAAGTAGGATGGCGACATCGTCTCGAGGTGGCGGAAGATGGTGAGGCGAAGGTCCTGCATCGCGCGCTGTCCCACCATGGCCATGGTGTAGGACTGCACGTAGCGCAGGACGAATCCGAACGCGAGGATACCGATGTACGCGCCGGCGATGAGCAGCAGCCCGCGCGTCCCCTCGATCCCGAGACCGCCGATGGTGCCGCCGCCCCCGCCCGCCGGCTTCACGTAGTTGTCGATCGCGATCTTGGTCAGATAGGGACCGACGGCTTCCAGAAGCGAGATGATCCCGAGAAGGACGATCGAGAGCGTGATCTCCTTCTTGTACGGCTTCAGAAACTTGAGCAGACGGCTCGCCAGGCGGCGGTCGTAGATCGCGCCCTGCGCCTCGACGTCGTCGGCCGCTGAGCCCCAGGGACCGGCCATCAGCGCCCCCCTCCAGCGCGCGCGGTCATAACGCCTCCAGCTCCTCGACCACCTCTTCCAGATGGTAGAGATCGGCGTAAAGACCGCCGCGGGCGATCAGCTCTTCGTGCGTGCCCGAGGCCACGATCCTTCCCTCGTCCAGCACCACGATCCGGTCCACGCGGAGGAGCGCCGAGCGCCGATGCGTGGCCAGCACGATCGTGGCGCGCTCCTTCGCGCGGAACAGGTTCTCCAAGATCACCTCCTCGGTCCCCTGATCGACGCTCGCGAATGCGTCGTCCAGGAGAAGAATCGGTCGCTCCAGGGCGAGAGCGCGGGCTAAGGCCACGCGCTGCTTCTGCCCGCCGGAGAGCGTGATCCCCCGCTCCCCGATCAGCGTGTCCAGCCCCTGGGGGAACTGCCCGATGTCGGAGGTGAGGCCAGCCTGGCGCACCACTTGGTCGGCGTCGGGCGGCGGCGCGCCCTCCTCGAATCCGAACGCGATGTTGGAGCGGATGCTGTCCGAGAAGAGGAAGGTCTCCTGGGGCACGATGCCGAAGCGGCGGCGCAGCGGCCCGCGCGGCCACTCCGTCGTGGCCACGCCGTCCACGCGTATGGATCCCGACGTCGGCTCGTAGAGACGCGCGATCAGGTTCAGGAGCGTGGTCTTTCCCGATCCAGTCCGGCCGACGATCGCCAGGGCTTCGCCGGAGCGGATCGAGAGCGTGACACCGTAAAGCACGTCGCGGTCGGTGCCGGGATAGGCGAAGCGAACTCCTTCCAGCTCGACGGCCGGCCCGCGTCCCGCGGCACGCGCCGCCGCGGCCACCACGTCGCGGCCCCCCGCCCCGTCGCGTCCCGCCTGCGCCGCCGGCCCCGCGAGCCCCGGTTCCACGTCCTCTTCGGCGGGGAGCGACAGCACGTCGCGGATCCGCCCCATGGACGCGGCGCCGCGCTGGAACAGGTTCGACACCCAGCCCAGCGAGATCATCGGCCAGATGAGCATGGCAAGGTAGATCTGGAACGCGACCAGCTCGCCCAGTGTGATCCGGCCGGCGATCACGGCCGCGCCGCCCACGCCGAGCACGATGGCGGCGGCGATGCCGCCCAGGAGAGAGAGCATCGGCCACATCCCCGACCAGATCCGGATCATCGCGCGGTTCTTCTCAAGATAATCCTCGTGGATCGCGAGGAACGCCTTGTACTCCCCTTCCTCCTCGACGTGCGCCTTCACGACGCGGATCCCCGACAGCGTCTCCTGCGCCTTGGCCGTCATAGCCGCGAAGGAGGCCTGGATCGCCTCGTAGTAGTGGTGGAGCTTCGCGCCCATCCGGGCCACGGTGAACGAGAGGATCGGGAGTGGGATCAGCGCCAGGAGGGTGAGCTTCCCGTCGATCCGCGTCATCAGCGCCACGGCGAACGCGAAGGTTGCGATGGTATTGCCCAGGTACATGATCCCCGGGCCCAGGAAATTCCGCACCGCGTCGAGATCGTTGGTCGCTCGCGACAAGAGGTCGCCCACCTTGCGGGTCCGATAGGTCTCGGCCGGCAGACGCGCGAAGTGGTCGAAGAGATCGTTACGAAGCTCGTACTCCATGCGGCGCGACGCGCGGATCAGGGACATTCGCATGGTGAACAGGAAGATCCCCTGCAGGACCACCGCGAGGAGGATCAGCCCGGAGTCGCGGAGCAGAGCCTGCTTCGTGACGCCCTTCTCCAAGTGATCCACCGCCTGCCGGACCAGCCACGGAGACCACACCTGGAATATCGTGGTGAGCAGGATCGAGACGCCCCCGACGGCGAGCGCGATCTTGTGGCGGCGGAGATACGGAAGAAGATGACGGAGTGATCCGATGGCTTTTATTCCTCGCTGGGAGGGCGCGCGGCCCTCCCGCTAGACGGAGCTACCTTCGATGTAGATTAAGATGCGGCCGCAGGCCTCGCAGTTCAGGATCGCTTCGCCCCGGCGGATCTCCTGCATGTCGCGCGGGGTGAGCTGCCGGAAGCAGGCGGCGCAGGCGCTCTTCCGCACCTCCGCCACGGCCACCCCGTCCCGCGCACCGGACAGACGATCGTACCGCGTCAGGACCGTCGCGGGCACCCGGGGTCGCACCGCGTCGCGGTCCTGGGTCAGCGCGGAGAGGGTCTGCTCAAGCGCCGCGCCTTCCTTCTCCAGCTCGGCCTCGCCCTGCTTCAGACGCGCCTCTTCTTCCGCGACGCGCTTCTCGCCGCCCTTCGCGGCGGCGGCCAGCGCTTCCTCGCGCTCGTAGTTTTCCAAGATCTTCGTCTCGACGTCCGAGCGCTTCTGTTTCACGCCCTCGATCTGGTGGCGCATGGCGGTGTATTCCTGGTTCGTCTTCACGTCCAACAGCTGGCGCTCCAGCTTCCCCACCTCGGCCTGGAAGGTCTCGGCCTCCTTCTCGAGGGTCCGCCGTCCGAGCCGCGCGCCCTCCAGATCCTTTTTGGCTTGCTCCAGCGCCGTCTTGGCCGCGGCGAGCGCCGCGCGCAGCGACTCGCGCCGCTTCGGGATCTCGTCCTTGCGGCGCTTGGCGTCGGAGAGAAGCGTGTCGCGGCGTTGGAGATCCAGGAGCGCTTCCAGCTCAGGCAGCACGTCGGTCCTCTCTACCCTGCGGGTGGAAAAGAAAACGGGGAGCGCGCATCAACGCGCTCCCCGTGAGGGGCGACGGGGCTCGGCGGCTCGTGCCGCGGCCCCTCGTCCGGGGCCGGTTGCGCCCCAAAGGCCCTCGGCGTGGTGGGCGGTGCAGGGATTGAACCTGCGACCTCTGGCTTGTGATACCAGCGCTCTCCCAACTGAGCTAACCGCCCCGACGCAAGATGGAGTCGCGGAGACCTTCGCACCGGCGCGATAGGGCATCGGCGAGGAAAGGGCAAGTGGGCCCACTTGGACTCGAACCAAGGACCACCCGGTTATGAGCCAGGCGCTCTCACCAGCTGAGCTATGGGCCCGGTTGCGATTCATCGTCCCGAAGGTGGACCCGAGCGGGGCAGGGTACCAAAGGCGGCGCGACAGGGTCAAGCCGCGCCCCCCGCGCCCGATGCCCCGAGCTCGAGACCGGGCGTCACATCATCTCCACGTAGCCCTTGAGGCGGCGGCTGCGCGTGGGATGGCGCAGCTTGCGGAGCGCCTTCGCCTCGATCTGGCGGATGCGCTCGCGGGTCACGTTGAACGTGGCTCCCACCTCTTCCAGGGTCCTCGGACAGCCGTCCTCGGTGAGCCCGAAGCGGAGGCGGATCACCTTGGCCTCGCGCTTGGAGAGCGTTTCGAGCACCTCGTTCACTTCGTCCTTCAGCATCGAGAAGGCCGCGGCCTGGGCCGGCGAGACCACGCTGGTGTCCTCGATGAAATCGCCCAGGCTGGAGTCGTCGTCCTCGCCGATCGGGCGGTCCAGTGAGATCGGCTCCTGCGCCGCCTTGAGCACGCTCTTGATCTTGTCCACCGGGAGCTGGAGCTTATCCGCGACCTCTTCCGGGGTCGGCTCCCGTCCCAATTCTTGTACTAACCGCCGCGACGTGCGTACGACCTTGTTGATCGCCTCGATCATGTGCACCGGCACGCGGATCGTGCGCGCCTGGTCGGCGATCGCGCGCGTGA
>JANLXD010000349.1:0-3224 GCA_031364935.1 Candidatus Eiseniibacteriota bacterium | reverse complement strand
CCCGCAGCCAGTGTACCCAAGTGCGGTCGCCTCCATCGCTCCCGGGCTTGCGGCGGATCCCGACTACTGGAGATCCGCAGGCAGTACGTGGCGCAAGCGGTCGCCTTCGCGGCTCAGGATGAAGGAGCGATCAACCGGCTTCGTTCCGAGGATTACATCGCGATCTACCCGAATGGCAGCCGGTACGACGCCGCGCAAATGCGCGAGGCCACACGCCGCTTCTTCGTCCGGAACAAACCGCCATTCAGAATCCGGTTCACCATGCTCTCCGCCCAGCGCGCGGGCACGGACACGGTCCGCGTGCAGGTGTTGAAGCACGCTTCATGCTATAGGGGGTTAGCGGGGAAATTCCGTAAGGATGAGCAAGGTTCCATGGAGCGAGAGACTTGGCACCGGGAAGGGGGAATCTGGAAGCTCCTGGCACGGGACTCCATTCGCGGCTTGAACCGCTGGGTCGATGGCAAGCCCGTCCACCCCTCCAAGCCGTTTGATCCGGACGCGCCGCCATATGTCCCGGGCAAGGATGGTTGATGCAGTCCATGACCTTATCCGCGACAACTTGAAGTCGGCCGAGCGGGAGTGTAGCCGACCCTACTTCCTCGCTCGCACCGCCGTCGCCACGGGGTCGCTCAGCGGATCGCTGAAAAGCGACTTCCCACCCACCGCCGTCAAGAACCCATAGCCCAGCAGCACCGCCATGATCCCCCACGCGAATATCGTCTGCGGCGCCACCCACGAGCTGAAGTCGAGGGTCCACGCGAGACTATCCGCAAGGAGGGAAACGGCGATGATGCCGATCAACGCGACATAGCCGAAACGAACCGCGACCCACACGACCGCTCCCCACATGAGGAGAGAGACGGGGATATCCAGCCAGAGGGACTTGGAGCTGTAGTCGAGCAGGGCGAGGACAAACAATAGAAGCGTGGCGATGTACGCCAGCCTGTTGTTCCGAAGCACAAATCGAAGAATCAGCAAGATCGTGTAGAACGTGGTCGCGCGTGTGATACCCAGCGCCAAAGCCAAGGATACCTGGGCCAACACCGACGGGGCGCTGATCACCGTGCCGAGCAGCTGGCTCGAAAGCTTCCCCGGATCGACCGGGAATCCGAGCGCCCTTTCCGCCATCAGCGCCGCCACGAAGACGAATGGGAGCGCAGCGCCTGAGGCCGCCCCAACCAGAACGTCCCTCCCGATGATGGGGTCTCGGAGTCGCCCCGCGACCATCCGCGCCCAGGAAACGAGAACGCTCGGCCAGAGTCGCCGAACGTACGGCTCGATGGCGAGATACGCGAGCGTCATCGAGACGCCATGGATCATGGCGTGCCCCAGCGGTGCCAACGCGGTCATTCCGGTGAGGATCCCGAAAACTCCCACCTCATTGAGGTTCGTCGAGAAGAGGTGATAGAGAAGGTAGAGAACCACGATCGAGATTCCTACGACCAAGGCTCCTCGAATGTCGCCCCGTTTCGCGCGAAGGTTGCGGCGCGCGAGGATGATGCCCCCGATCAGGGGGATGACGACCAGGAAGATGACCTGAGTCCATTCCTGGATGTGAGGCGCGGGATCGTTCGCGATCACGGCGAGCCGGCCGAGCGCGTTGCGCCCCGCGAAGGTCTCGACACGAACGACGTGGTCACGGATGGCGGCGGCGACCAGGGTGGTCTCCGGCGCCGTCGAATCCGAGAGCCGCCACGCCACGACCGTGTCGGCGTGAGCGACGAATGCCGCCGGAGGCGGGACGGGGACGACACGAGCCGGGTCACGCCCCGCCGCCACGAGAAGGGCGGCCCAATCCGCGGCTCGCAACGCCGAGGAATCGGCCCCGGAGGTCGGAAGGGCCTCGAGAGCGAGCAGCCGCCCTTCCATGTCGAGCAGAATCATGCCGCTTCCGGGATAAGACTGCGGCGGATCCGTCAGGCTGGGCTTGGCGACATGGAGCTCCTCCGTCACCAACCTCGAGGGGCTCCAACGCCTCCAGTACTGCTTGCCGGGCTCCGGCTGGATCGACGGCTTCTTCGCCGCCGGCACGGCCGAATCGGCGCCCGACGCCGCCGGGGCATAACGCATCCCTTCCGCGGAGTACTTGGGAGCCGAATGGCCGGTCACGCGCGTGAGAATCTCTTCCGCGCGAACCGAGAGGACGTTCGGCGGCTTGGCCAGACCCTTGAAGAGTGGGCTCTGGATCGCTGAGAGTCCGAGCAAGCTGAGAGCCGTCACGAGCACGGCCAGCCCCGCGTAGAGCGGGCGGATGCTCCCCTCGACGCCGGCGTTCGCGACGAGCTCGGGCGACGGAGTCTCGCCCGCCGCGACGGCGGCGGCCAGAGGGTCGCCTCCGGGAAGCGCGCCGAAGACCGCGTAGGCCGACTGCGGTCGGCGCGCGGGATCGCGCTCGAGGCAGCGGAGAATGACGCGCTCCACGGCGGGATCGACTCCGGCGACCAGGCTCGAAGGTGTTGCTGGGGAGCTGTCGCTGTCGGGTCGCGAGGAATCGGGGCGCGGGGTCACGTCGGTCGCGCGCTTCCCCGTGAAGAGCTCGTAGAGAACGAGGCCGAGCGCGAAGATGTCGCTCTGGGTGGAGGCCGCTCCGCCGCTGAGCTGTTCGGGCGCCATGTACCCCGGCGTGCCCGCGGCTCCTCCCTCCGCGGCCAGCTCTTCCGCGGTCCCCGCGAGGCCGAAGTCCGTGATCCGCACGCGGCCGCGGCCGTCGATCATGATGTTCGCCGGCTTGAGATCGCGATGGAGGACGCCGTTCTCGTGCGCGGCGCCGATTCCAAGGCAGAGCTGCCGCGCGATTTCGAGCGCCTTGTCGGAGGTCGGACGGCCCAGGCGCCGCAGGACGGAGGCCAAGTCTTCCCCGTCGACGTACTCCATGACGACGAAGACCTGGCCGTCGGCCTCCGCGATGTCGTACGTGCGGCAGACGTTCGGGTGCGCGATCTGCCGCGCGATGCGAACTTCCTGGCGAAGTCGCGCGAGGTCGGCGGCGTTTCGCGCGACCTTCTCCGGAAGGAACTTGAGCGCGACCGACTGGCTCAGCTCGAGGTCGTCGGCCCGATAGACCTCCCCCATACCACCGCGTCCTAGCAGGCCGACGACGCGGTAGCGCGTGCCGAGACGCGTGCCGGGCTCGAAACGGCCGTGAACCGACGAGGAAGGGCGCGAGGAGGAGGGCGTGTCCGGCGATGAGAGGGTCCGGCGCTCGGGCGGCACGGTGCCCGAGT
>JANLXD010000279.1:0-7003 GCA_031364935.1 Candidatus Eiseniibacteriota bacterium | reverse complement strand
GAGCGGCGACAAGATCCTCGCCTTCGAGGGAGAGGAAGTCCGGACACCCGACGTGCTGGTCAACCTGGTCGCCGGGATGCGGCCGGGTGACGACGCGCAGCTCACGCTCCTCCGCGATCAGGAGATCATCCCGATGCACATCGTGCTCGGCTCGAGCGTCCCCGGGTCGGAGCGCGGCCGCTCGTCCTCGGGGCGCGAGCCGACCGAGGCCGAGCGGCGAGCGCTGCGCGAGAACCTTTCCAAGCTGAAGGCGGAGCAGCGAAGCCTGGAGGAGCGTCTCCGTGCCCTGAACTCGTCGTCGCCGGACTCCGCGACCCCCGCGCCGCCGGACGGCGCCACGGAGCCCGGCCCCCGCTGATTTTTGCGGGGCCGCTCGGGCCCCGTGTGCTAGCCTGCGGCCCGAATGTCCCCGCGGCCCTTCGATCCCCACCGCATTCCGGCGTCGTGATCCGCGTCCGCGTGCGCTCTCGCGCCGAGAGCTATCCGGTTCGCGCGGAGCGAGGGCTTCTCTCCCGCGCCGGTACCCTGGTCCGCCCGTTCGCGCCCGGCCGCTCCGTCGCGCTGGTCACCGATCGCACGGTCGCGCGCCTCTATGCGCCGCGCGTCGAATCGTCGCTCCGGCGGGCCGGCCTCTCGGTGGTCCGGACGGCGCTCGTCCCGGGAGAGCGATCCAAGAGCGCCGCATCGGTGCGCGCCCTCGCGGATCGGTGGGCGCGGGCCGGCCTGGGGCGCGAGACGCTCGTCGTCGCGCTGGGCGGGGGCGTGGTCTCGGACGTCGCGGGCTTCGCGGCCTCCGCGTTCCTGCGCGGCGTCCCGTGGGTCGTCCTCCCCACCACGCTTCTCGCGCAGGCCGACGCCGCCATCGGCGGCAAGGTGGGCGTGAATCTGGAGTCGGGTAAAAATCTCCTCGGCGCCTTCCATCACCCGCGGGGCGTCTTCGCCGATCCCGACGCGCTCGCGACGCTGTCCCGCCGCGCGTTTCGATCGGGGCTCGCCGAGGTCGTGAAGATGGGCGTGATCCGCCGCCGCACTCTGCTGCCGCGGCTCGAGGCGCTGGCCGCGATGGATCGCCCCGCCGCGATCCGGGCGCTACCTCCCCTGATTCGCACCTGCGCTGCCGCCAAGGCGTGGTACGTGGAGCAGGACGAGCGGGACCGGGGTGTGCGTCGCGAGCTCAACTTCGGACACACCGTCGGACACGCGCTGGAGGCGGCGTACGGGTACGGCGTCTACCAGCACGGGGAAGCGGTCGCGATCGGCATGGTCGCCGCGCTCCGGCTGAGCGTTCTCCATGCGGGGCTCGATCCGGTCGCCGCCCAGGACGTCGAGGCGCTTCTCGCGCGGCTCGGCCTTCCCACGCGTCTCGAGCGGATGCCGGGAGCGCGATTCTGGTCGGCCCTGGATCGGGACAAGAAGCGTGGACGGACGCGCTTGAGAATGGTATTGTGCCCGGCAATCGGTAAAGCTGAAGTATTTGAACTAACGTCGCTTACGTCGCTCAGACGCGTCGTCAAAAGCCTCGTCAGGCGGTCCTAGGGGAGGTCATGCCCGGGGAAGCTTCCGAGACCCGAATCCGAGAGCTGGAGCTGGTCGTGGAGCGCGATCCGTCCACCGCGCTTTACCTGCCTTTGGCCGAGCGTCTCCGCGACATGGGACGCGTCGAGGACGCCATTCGCCTGTGCGAGGCGCGGAAGACGCGTCCCGGGCGCGGCGTCGGCGACGCCATTGTCCTCGGCCGCTGCTATCTGGCCGACGGGCGGCTGGCCGAGGCGCGCTCGGAATTCGAAGCGGCGCTCCGCCTGGACCGCGAGAACGTGATCGCGCTGAAGGCCCTCGGCGGGATTCTCGCGCACGAGGGGCGCCACGCCCGCGCCGTCGAGATGTACCGCGCGGTGTGCCGCATCGACCCTGGTGATCTCGAATCCCAGACCGCGCTCCACCAGATCACCTCGGGTGAATTCGCGGAGGTCAGCCCCGCCGACGTGGTCGTGGGGCAGGGCGACCTGGGCTGGCACCCGGTGCGCCTCCCGCGCGAGGAGGACCATCTGGCCGACCTGGGCATGGGGCTTCGCATGATCGATACCTTCGATGCGCCTGCAGCGCCATCTCCGGCAGCGCCAACCGCGGAGCGGCGAAAGGATCACGGCTTCCGCGAGTTCTCCCTCGACGATCTGGATCGGAAGAAGCCGGCCGCGACGACCAGCGCTCCCGCTGCGTCATCCAGCGTCGCGCCCGCGCCTGCGGCGCCGCCGGCGCCTAAGCGTTCAGAACGGACGGACAGCCTCGAGCGCTACGACGTCCCGACGCCAGTCGCGCCGGTCCAGGAATATCAGGCAGCCCTCGGCGCGCCTCTCGAAGAGCCCCTCGCGCGCGCCGTTCCTCCCGTTCCGGAGGTAGAGCCGGCGCACGCTTCGGCGGCAGCGGAGGCTCCCGCGAAGCTCGAGTCGGCTGACGTTCCCACGGCCGCGGCACCGCCGGCGATGCTCGCGCCTGCCGACGCTCCCGCCGCGCCAGAGCCCGCGACGCTCGAGCCGGCTGCCACGGCGGAGCCGACGGCGACCCGTCCCGACGAGACGCCGGAGTCCCCGGCGTCCGAGGGGGCTCGCGGCGAGGCGTACAAGCACGGCGTATCGGGCAATCGGTCGGCGTTCCAGGAGTGGCTCCGCCGCCTGGGCGGAGGCGTCTGATGGCCAAGGAAGTCTGGGTGCTGCACGGACCGAATCTCGGACTCTTGGGCCGCCGCGAGCCGGAGCTTTATGGGAAGGACGCGCTGGCCGGCATCGACAAGCGGCTGGCCGCCCTGGGGCGGGAGCTGTCCCTGAACGTGACGTCGTTTCAGACCAACCACGAGGGGGCCCTGATCGATCGGCTCACGATCGCCATGGACGAAGCGGACGGCTGCCTGTTGAATCCGGCGGCCTTCACGCACACCAGCCTCGCCCTGGCCGACACGCTCCGCTCGATCTCGATCCCCGTCGTCGAGGTCCATCTCACGAATCTTTACGCGCGCGACAAGGATCGGCAGCAGAATCTCACCGGCGCGGCGGTGCGCGGGGTCATCATGGGGCTGGGCACCATGAGCTACGAGCTGGGGCTGCGCGCCCTGCACGCGCTCTTGAAGAAACCGGAGAAGCGAGGATCGCGGCGATGAATCTCCGCAAGCAGATCACCGAGCTGGTGCGGATCATGCGCGAGGAGGAGCTGTCCGAGGTCGAGGTGCGGCGCTTCTTTTCCACGATCCGGATCCGCCGTCCCGGCGGGGAGCCCGCCGCCGCGAGCGCTCCGGTGCGCGCCGGGCACGAGCCGGCGCCGGCCGCCGTGACGCCGCTCTCGGACGAGTCGAAGAACCTGGTCCCGATCAAGTCGCCCATGGTCGGGACGTTCTACCGCTCGCCCGCTCCCGACGCCGACCCCTACGTCGAGCAGAACAGCTACATCGACGTGGGGCAGACCGTCTGCATCGTGGAAGCGATGAAGCTGATGAACGAGATCGAATCGGACGTGAAGGGGCGCATCGCCCGGATCCTGGTCGAGAACGCCCAACCGGTCGAATACGGTCAGGTCCTGTTCCTGGTGGAGACCGACGGACCCGCCGAGCGGGCGGCCTAGGAGACTGAATGAATATCAAGCGCGTGCTGCAGCGGATGGTGGAGATGAAGGCCTCCGACCTTCACGTGAAGGTCGGCACGAAGCCGACGGCCCGCGTGAACGGGTCCCTGGTCCCGATCGACGAGGATGCGCCCACGCAGGTCGACCTCGAGGCGGTGGTGGATCAGATCCTCACGCCGAAGCAGAAGAAGATCTTCGAGGACACCAAGGAAGTCGACTTCGCCTTCGGCGTGACCGGGCTCGCGCGCTTCCGCACCAACTTCTTCCAGCAGCGCGGCACCACCGCCATGGTCTTCCGGCAGGTCCCGGCCACCATCCCGGCGTTCGAAGAGTTGAATCTGCCGCCGATCATCGAGGAGCTGGCCACCCGCCCGCGCGGGCTGGTGCTGGCGTGCGGGACGGTGGGGTGCGGCAAGTCGACGACGCTCGCCGCGATGCTCGACTCCGTGAACCGGCGCGAGTCGCGGAACATCATCACCATCGAGGACCCCGTCGAGTTCCTCTTCCGCGACAAGAAGAGCACCATCAGCCAGCGCGAGATCGGCCTCGATACGGCGACGTTCGCGGAGGGCCTGAAGCACATCCTCCGCCAGGACCCCGACGTGATCATGATCGGCGAGATCCGCGACCCGGAGACGATGCGCACCGCGCTCATGGCGGCGGACACGGGGCACCTCGTGCTCTCCACGCTCCACACCATCGACGCCACGCAGACCGTGAACCGGATCATCTCCTTCTTCCCGCCGCACCAGCACGAAGAGGTGCGGTTCATGCTCGCCTCGACGCTGCAGGCCGTGATGGCGCTGCGCCTGGTGCCGCGCTCCGACCGAGAGGGGCGCGTGCCGGCGGTGGAGCTGATGCTGGTGACCGCGACCATCCGCGAGTACCTCCTCGACCAGGAGAAGACATCCCTCATCAAGAGCGCCATCGCGGAGGGCGTCTCGCAGTACGGCATGCAGACCTTCGACCAGTCGATCATGCGGCTCTACACCGAAGGCAAAATCTCCATGGAGAACGCGCTCCGCTACTGCTCGAACCCGACCGAGTTCGAGCTGCGCACCAAGGGGATCCACGCCACGTCCGACGAGAGCTGGAAGAGCTTCGAGCGGCAAGAGAAAGTCGTTTAGCTTTCCATGTTCCGTAAGATCCTGATCGCGAACCGCGGAGAGATCGCGCTCCGGATCATCCGCGCGGCCCGCGAGCTGGGGATCGAGACGGTCGCCGTCTACTCCGAGGCGGACCGCGACTCGCTCCACGTTCGCCTCGCGGACGAGGCGGTGTGCATCGGCCCTCCGCCTTCGTCGTCCAGCTACCTGCACATCCCCCGCATCATCAGCGCCGCCGAGGTCACCGCCTCCGACGCGATCCATCCGGGGTACGGCTTCCTCTCGGAGAACGCGCACTTCGCGGAGATCTGCGAGACCTGCAAGATCCGCTTCATCGGCCCCACCTCCGAGATGATCCGGAAGATGGGGGACAAGGCCGAGGCGCGCCGCACGATGGTGGCGGCCGGCGTGCCGGTCACGCCGGGGAGCCAGGGGACGATCGACAGCGTGGACGAGGCGGTCCGCGTGGCGAAGGAGCTGGGCTATCCGGTGATCATCAAGGCCGCGGCCGGAGGCGGCGGCAAGGGGATGCGCATCGCACACGACGAATCGTCGCTCCAGAACGGCATCCGGACCGCGACGGCCGAAGCCGAGGCCAACTTCGGCTCGGGGGCCGTGTACCTGGAGCGCTACGTCCAGAAGCCGCGGCACATCGAAGTGCAGATCATGGGGGACCGCTACGGGTCGATCGTCCATCTGGGCGAGCGCGAATGCTCCATCCAGCGCCGCCACCAGAAGCTGATCGAGGAATCGCCCAGCCCGGCGCTCACCCCCGAGCTGCGCGCGAGGATGGGGGACGCCGCCGTGCGCGGAGCCGCCTCCATCCACTACGAGAACGCGGGGACGGTCGAGTTCCTGCTCGGCCCGGACGGCGAGTTCTACTTCATGGAGATGAACACGCGGATCCAGGTGGAGCACCCGGTCACCGAGGAGGTGACGCGCTTCGACCTGGTCAAGGCGCAGATCGCGGTGGCCGCCGGGGAGCCGCTTCCCTGGAAGCAGGGGGAGATCGTGCTCAGCGGCCACGCGCTCGAGTGCCGCATCAACGCCGAGCGCCCCGATCAGAACTTCCAGCCGTCGCCCGGGCTCGTGAAGCACTTCCACGCGCCCGGCGGTCCCGGCGTCCGCGTGGACAGCCATCTCTATTCCGGCTACGTGGTGCCGCCCCACTACGACTCCATGGTCGCCAAGATCATCTGCTGGGGGCGCGACCGGAGCGAGTCGGTGGCGCGGATGCGCCGCGCGCTCGAGGAGACCGTCGTGGACGGGATCGACACCACGATTCCGTTCCATCTCCGGGTGCTCGACGACGAGGCGTTCCTGAAGGGGGCCATCCACACCGGCTACCTCGAAGAGTTCCTGACCCGGGAACGGGCGGCCGCGGCGTGAAAGCGAAGGCCGGGGTGAAGGCAAAGGGCGGGATGCGGGGAGTCGACGTGTATCTCTCCCCGGGCGGGGCCGAGCGGGGCGCGCTCGAGGGCAAGTCGGTCGTCGTCGTGGACGTGCTTCGCTCGTCGACCACCATCGCCTACGCGCTCAAGAACGGGGCGGCCAAGGTGATCCCCGTCGAGTCCGTCGAGGAGGCCACCCGCATCGCGCACACGCTGGACGCGAAGTCGCGCCTGTTGTGCGGTGAGCGCGACGGACGGAAGGTGGGCGGGTTCGACCTGGGGAACTCCCCCGGCGAGTACACTCGCGAGCGCGTGGAGGGAAAGACGCTGGTCTTCGCCTCCACCAACGCGAGCCCGCTCATGGCGGGCGTCCTGGCGGGCCACGACCAGCGGCTCCTCGCGTACGTCAATCTGAGCGCCGTGGTGGACTCGCTGATGCGGGAGGGCGCGGACGTGGCGGTGGTCTGCGCGGGGCGGAACGGACGCTTCTCGCTGGAGGATGCCGCGTGCGCCGGCGCGCTCGCGCGGCGGCTGGCGGGCGCGGCGGCGGGCCTCGCGCTGAACGACGCGGCCGAGATGGCCGCCGAGTACGACCGGGTCCACGGGCACGATCCGGAGGCAGTATTGAAGCGGAGCGAGCATGGGCGGTATCTCGCGGAGCTGGGGTTCGAGGAGGATGTGCCGATCTGCGCGGCGGTGGATGCGGTGCCGCTGGTGCCGCTGCTGAAGGATGGGCGGATCACGTTGCCGGTCGCTGCGGGGACTGCGGTTTCGTAAAGACGTACTTGTCTGGCTTGCCGCATGGCAGCCGAGCGCTACGCGCTTTGGCGCGCGGGAAGGCAACGCTCCGGGGGCCTGGTCCTCGGCTCCGATCTGCTGACGCAGATCGAAGCCTGC
>JANLXD010000257.1:0-3327 GCA_031364935.1 Candidatus Eiseniibacteriota bacterium | reverse complement strand
CGATGCGCCTCGCCCGCTTCCTCGTGCGGCCCGAGAACACGATGCCGCTCTTCCTCGCGACGGGGAACGCGTTTCCGGCCGCCGCCAGCGCCGCCGCCGACTCGTACTTCGCCACGCATCCGATGGACCGCGTCTTCCTGGAGCAGCTCCGATATGCCGTCTCGCCACCGCTTCATCCGAAGTGGGTCGAGATCGAGGAGATCGTGAACGGCGAGCTGGAGCAGGCGATCTACGGCTCGAAGACGCCGGAGCAAGCGCTGGCCGAAGCCGACGCGCGCATCACGCAGGTGCTCTCGCGAACGCCATGAGGGCGGGGCGCCCGTCCTTCGGCCTCGCCCCGTGGGGCATCTGCTTCGCGCTCTTCGGTCTTTTCCCTCTCCTCTACGCGCTCACGCTCTCGTTCCAGCAGATGAACCCGCTCCGGCCCGACGCGTCCCACTTCGTCGGGCTCGCCAACTACGCGCGCGCGCTGGGGTCGCCGTCCTTCTGGCACGCGCTCCGCACCACGGTCATTTTCGTGGTGGGGACTCTGCCGGTGACGCTCGTGCTCGCGTATGGCGTGGCCGCGCTGCTCGCGCGGATCCGCCGCGCGCAGTCCTTTTTCCGCGCCGCCATCTTCTTTCCGGCCACGCTTTCCATGGTCGTCATCGCACTCGTTTTCAAGTCGCTCTACGCCGAGGACGGGTTGTTGAATGGCTGGCTCGCCTCGGCGGGACTGGCTCGCGTGCATTGGCTCCAGGACCCGCGCCTCGCGCTCCCCTCCATCATGCTCATGGACATCTGGGCGAGTGTCGGCTACTACGCGATTCTCATCCTGGCGGGGCGGAAGACGCTCCCTGTGGAGCAGCTCGAGGCCGCGCGGCTGGAGGGGTTGACCGCGTGGCAGGTGGAGCGGAGCATCGTGCTCCCGCACCTGAGGCCCGTGATCCTCTTTGTCGTGCTCCTCAACACGATCCGCTCGTTCCAGGTCTTCATCGAGGTGTTCGTGCTCACGCGTGGCGGTCCCCTCGAAAGCACGCTGACCCTGGTGTTTTACCTCTACGAGCGCGCGTTCTACCACTTCGAGATGGGATACGCCTGCGCGATCGCCTATCTGCTTCTGGCGCTGGTCGGAATCGTGCTTCTGATCCAGCGGCGCGTGCTGCGGTTCACCGAGGCCGCGGCGTGAGGACGGCAGCGGCGTGAAGCTGCCCCGGTTCTGGCCCTACGCGGCGCTCTCGGCGATCGCGCTCCTCTCGCTCGCGCCGCTCCTCTACATGGCCCGCGTTTCGCTGGGGCAGGGGAGCGACCTCCCGATATCGCCCGCCGACTGGCTGGGGCGCCCGTTCACGCTGGAGCACTACCGGTCGCTCTGGTCGGGCGGACCCATGGGACGCTTCGCGCTCAACTCCGCGATCGTCTCCTGCGCGGCCCTGCCGCTCCAGCTTCTCCTGGCCGCCGCGGCGGGGCACGCCCTGGCGCGCTCGCGCTTCATCGGCAAGCGGGCGACGCTCGCGCTGGCCACCGCGTTCCTGATCCTCCCGCGCCAGGTCACGCTCGTGCCGCTCTACCTGATCATGGCGAAGCTGGGGTTGCTCGACACCTACCCCGCGCTGATCCTGCCGCACCTGGCCGACCCGTTCGGCGTGCTCTTCATGTCGCACTACTATCAGACGATGTCGGCGGAGCTGGAGGACGCGGCGCGCACCGACGGGCTTTCCGGCGCCACCATCTTCCGGCGCATCATCCTGCCGCTCTCGGGGCCGGGCCTCGCGGTGGTGGGCGTGAACGGGTTCCTGACCACCTGGAACGCGTTCCTGCATCCTCTGGTGCTCACCACGTCCGAGTCGATGCGCACGCTGCCGGTGGGACTCGCGCTCTTCGCGCAGTCGGAGTACGCGGTGGACTGGGGCGCCTTGCTCGCGGGCTCCACCGTGGCGACGCTTCCGGTGCTGGTCGCGTTCGCGCTCTTCCAGCGGCAGATCGTGGAAGGCGTGCTGCAGGGGAGCGGGCGATGACGGCGGGGACGATGCGCGCGATCGGACTGATGAGCGGGACCTCGGCGGACGGGATGGATGCCGCAGCGGTGCTGGTCCAAGGCGGCGACGCTCCGCGGCGGGCGACGAAACTCCTCGCGCTCCGCTCCGTCGCGTTCGATGACGCGCTCCGTGGCGAGATCCTCCAGGCGCAGGAGGGCAACCTCCCGATGCGCCGGATGCTCGCGCTTGGGGTCACTTTGGGTGAAGTCGCGGCAGACGCGGCACGGCAGGCGCAGGCGGCCGCGGCGTGGACGGAGCCGCCGGATGTCGTCGGATTCCACGGTCAGACGGTGTTCCACGATCCTCGCGGCGAGCGCTCGGGACGGCCTTTGACCGTGCAGATCGGAGAGGCGACGGTGGTCGCGCACGCGATCGGCTCGCACGTCGTATCCAATTTTCGAATGTCGGACATCCTGGAAGGGGGCGAAGGCGCGCCTCTGGTGCCGCGCTTCGACTACCACCAGCTCGGCTCGGATACGAAGGACCGCGTGCTCCTGAACCTGGGCGGCATCGCCAATCTCACCCGGATCCCCGCGCGAGCCACGATCGGCCAGATCGTGGCCTTTGACTGCGGGCCGGGCAACATGCTGCTCGATGGCGTTGTCGCGGCCTTACGCGGCGACGGGCCTCGCTTCGATGTGGGGGGCGCGCTTGCAGCCCGCGGGAAGGCCGACGAGGCAGTCGTGCGCGAATTTCTCGCGGACGTGTATTTTTCCAGAAAGCCTCCGAAGAGCGCGGGTCGCGAGGAATTCGGGGCGGCCTTCCGCGATCGGTTCCTGAAGCGCACCGAGGGGCGCTCTCTGGAGGACCGCCTGCGGACCGCGGTGGAAATCACCGCCGCGGGCGTCCAGCGCGCGCTGGAGCTGTCCGGAGCCGGGAAGCCCGACGATGTGATCGTCTCGGGCGGCGGAGCGAAGAACGCGGCGCTCCTGGACGCGATTCGCGCGCGGCTCCCGGGAAGCGCGGTCCGCACCAGCGACGAGCTGGGCGTGCCGTCCGAAGCCAAGGAAGCGATGGCCTTCGCATTTCTCGCCGTGGAAACCATGGCCGGACGCCCCGGGAATATCCCCGCGGCGACCGGCGCTCGAAGGGAGGTCGTGCTTGGCAGCATTACGCCGCCGCCGCATGCGCGAGGCTAGGCGCCTTCTCGCGGTGCTCGCCGTGGTCGCGGTCGCGTCGGGATGTGCCGCGAGCCGCCCCCGCGAAGAGTCTCCCCCGCAAGGCGCGCCGGTCGGCACGACGCCCACCCCATCCCCTGTGAAGACAAAGCCGCCGCGCCCGACTACCGCCGGCGTGCCCGGCGGCGGCC
>JANLXD010000239.1:0-2276 GCA_031364935.1 Candidatus Eiseniibacteriota bacterium | reverse complement strand
GCGCCGCGATCCTGGTTCTGGAAGAGATGGGGCACGCCGAAGCGCGGGGGGCGCGGATCTACGCCGAGCTGGCAGGCTTCGGCACCACGAACGACGCCCACCACATGACCGCCCCGCACCCCGAGGGCCGCGACGCGATCCGGGCCATGCGGATCGCGCTTCGGGACGCGCGGCTGTCGGCTGACGAGATCGAGCACGTGAACGCGCACGGCTCCTCCACACCACTGAATGACAAGGTGGAGACGCACGCGATCAAGGAGGTCTTCGGCGAACGCGCGCGCAAGATCCCCGTGAGCGGCACGAAGGGGATGCACGCGCACGCGCTCGGCGCGTCGGGCGCCCTGGAAGCGGCCATCGTGTCGCTCTCGATCGCCGAGGGGTACCTGCCGACCACGGTCAATCTGCGGGTGCGCGATCCCGAGTGCGACCTCGACTACGTGGCCGGCGCGGGGCGGAAGGAGACCGTTCGGACCGTGTTGTCCAATTCGTTCGGATTCGGAGGCACCAACGCGTGCCTCGTGTTCCGCGTGCCCGGATAGGCGCGCGATAAAGGAGGGACGACGATGATTCGTGTGAGCCTGGCCGCGCGAGCGCTGGGGGCGGCCGCGGTGGTGGCCATGTTTCTGGGGGGAACGGGGTGCGGCACTTCGGGCGCGAAGATCGGCGTGCGGGAGGCGACGGCGCGCACCAACGCCGGCGTCCAGATCGTGGACGTGGACGTCCACTCCTTCTACTTCGATCCCAACCGCATCCACGTGGAGGCCGGGAAGCCGGTCGAGCTGACCCTCCACTTCAAGCCCCTCTTCACGCCGCACAACATGACGTGCGAGGCGCCAGAGGCGGGGATCCAGATCGACCGGAGCGTGGGGATCATTTCCTTCGACCACACCAAGCACGTGCGCTTCACGCCCACCCGGCGCGGGGAGTACCACTTCTACTGCGGCGTGGACGCCCACATGAAGAAGGGGATGACGGGAACGATCGTGGTGCGGTAGGGCCACCGCCGCCCGGGACCCGCAAGCGACGCGCTACCGCCGACCCCGGGCTACCGGCGGGTGGCGGTCGCGCGCTTCGCCGAGCCCTTGATCGCCTGCGGCGTCAGGTTGGTGGCGACCCAGATGTCCTGGTCCTTCCCCTTCACGCGGTGGAAATAAAGGGATTTTCCGTCCGCCGACCAGGTCGGTTTCCCCGCGTCGCCGAACGTCGTGATCCGATAGAACTTTTGGGTCGCCACCTCGTACACCCACACGTCGTCGGCCGGCCCCACACGCCGCTGCACCGCGATCCACTTGCCGTCCGGCGACCACGTGGGCCAGATCTCCTCGGTCTGCTCGGTCTCGATCCCCGTTCCGGTGAGCTGGGTCTCGGCGCCGCCCGCGGCCGGGACCCTCCAGAGATGGTAGGCCGTGAACATCGGCCCTTTCTTCATGGTCATTCCCGGGCCGACCTGGACCGTGGCCGTCGTGTCGATCAACTTCGCCACGTAGGCGATCCACTTGCCGTCCGGGGACCAGGTCGGGTGCCCCGGGCTCCCCGTGTTGTTCGTGAGTCGGCGGGCCGGCTGCTCCATGAACTTCTCGCCGTCCGCGTTCATGACGTAGAGGTCGAAGCCCCAGATCTCTCCCGGCTTCATCCGATTCGACGGGAACACGATCTGCTTCCCGTCGGGCGAGTAGACGGCGAAGCGGTTGCTCGACGGAGCGTCGGTCATCGGACGCGGCTCGCCCCCTTCGAGCGGGATCGAGTAGATGCCGTGGTCCTTCACTCGCGTGGAGATGAAGAGGAGCGACTTGGAGTCGGGGGCCCACGTCGGCGTGGACGCGCGCGCGGAATCGGGCTCGTGCGTGAGCTGGCGCGGGGTGCCTCCCCCGATCGGGCGAACCCAGATCTGGCGCACGCTGTCGCCCGGGCTCTCGCGCGTGCTGGTGAACGCGATCCACTTGCCGTCGGGCGAGGGCGTGGGATCGGTGTCCACGACGGTGCTGTCCGCCATGACGGGCTGGAACTGGGTCGCCGCCGCCGGGCAGCCGAGGACGCCGGCCAGAAGGACCGGAGCACAGGCGAGAAAGACGAGGATGGCGATTCGAGACATCACGACCCCTGCGAGGGCGCCATTACGCATTAGTTTCTCCTCAGGCACGGGGAGTGAATCCCTCCCCCACGGTGAGCACTTCGTACGAGCCTACGCCCAGGGCGTTCTTTCGGATCTGGCTCCACGGCCGGTCGAGCACGTAGCACTTGAGCAGCGCGAGCACCACCTGGTGGCTCACCACCGC
>JANLXD010000231.1:0-3649 GCA_031364935.1 Candidatus Eiseniibacteriota bacterium | reverse complement strand
CTGAAGCCTCGGCGCTTGCGACCCTGTATTCCGCCTTGGCTGCCGCAGTGCGCGCCTTGCGGTCCCCTCCGAGTTCAAGGATTTGCTGGAGTTCGAGCGTGGTTTCGCGATGCCCCCCGGCCACGCCGCCACCGAAGTTCTCCTCGGTTGCCGTCAGACTCGGATTCGGCACGCGGCGCGCGTCCTGAATGCGCGAGTAAGCGCCTGTGGCGCGCAGACTCGCAGCCTTCAGGGCGAGCTTGTAGCGTTGCGTGAGTTCAAGCGCGCGCGGCAGTGTCAGTCGCCCGATGACAGTGGGAATGCTGTCCGGCGGGTTCATCGCGGCGCTGGCGAGGTTCTGGCAAGCCATCAGGGCCACGGCGCTCAGTACGAATGAACCGCGGGCCCTCCGTAGCGAGAGCAAGGAATGTCTCCTTCGAGCTAGAGGATCAGGCGACCGGCGCACGTTCGTGCGTGTCGCGGGGAGAGCTAACTCAGGAGATCAACAGCGGAGGATAGGAAGGCGATGTCCGGGAGGTCCAGGCGCGGGCGCCGAGAGGCGCACCCCCCGGTCGAGATCCGGGGTGGGGAGTTCAGAGGTGTAGTTGACGAGGTGGATCGGTCCGGCCAGGGCGAGCGCGTGTGACGCGTGCGAAATGACTGCTGAAATCGAGTGGTCGTGGCACGGGCCGCATACGGAAGAACCTTGTACACGGAGAGCCGCTTGCGCCGCGCCCGCCGGGGCATGGCAGGCGCACGGAACGAATTCGAGGGTCGCCACGCCCCGGTCACTCAAACAGATGGATGTCGAGAGGGCAGTCGGGAGAAACAGAACGACGACTAGAAAAGCGGCCCAGCGGGCAATGGGAGTCCCAGGACGCATAGGTGACAGGGAGTTTCAACCACCCATCGACTCGGGTCAATATGAACTGATCGGGCTGTGACTGCTACGTAGAAATGTCCTGCCTGAACTGCTCTGTGAAAATGTCCCCCCTGGGGACAATCACGATGAGCCAGAAGGAGGCCCAGCGGCCGGGTCTGATGAGGGCCGCGCGCGACGGGAAGATCACGAATCGAGAGGGGGCCGTGGCCCTGGGGATCAGCGTTCGACAATTTCGTCGGCTGCGGCTTCGGTTCGAAGCGGGAGGCCCCCGCGCAGCTCGCAGTCTCCGAAACCTTGAAACGGATCAGTGCTTCCGTGTAGCCTCCTTCTCCAATGGTTCGACGCTGCGGCCAATTCCTAGTCGTCATGGCCTGCCTGACCCTCGGTAGCCAGGCGGATCTCGAAGCGGGGTCCTGGGTCCTCTGTATTGGGCCGCTCGACCATGCTGAGGTCGAGTCCTCGAACAGTGCCTGTTGTTCCACGCTAACCGGAACGGCCTCGCCCCGGGCGGAGACCTCGTACATTTCCCCCGGCTGCGGATTGTGCTGGGATTACCCACTTACGTTTTCCGCCACGGAGACGGTCAAGCCGTATCCTTCGCGACTAGTCTCGGCCATTCACCATCTAGGGGCGCGTATCTTACCCCCGGATATAGGGGCAATGCCGTCCCCACGAGCCAGCTTCGCCCTCACCTGTTCGTTCCCGACCGCCGCCCCGCTTCGCTGCTGATCCGTCTGTAGCCCTCGCCGCGGCCACGCTCCGTGGCGAACATCCCCATCGGCTGCTCGAACGTCAATGCAGCGCGCTCAACAGATCTTATTTCTGCTGGCAGGGGCTCGCTCCAGGGAGGCGCTCTAGGCCAATGCACACCCACGATCACACGCACGCACGAAATCCGACCGATTACACCCGGGCGTTCGTCATCGGAATTCTGCTCAACGTCGGGTTCACCGCCGCCGAAGCCACGTTCGGGATCATGTCCCATTCGCTGGCGCTGGTCTCGGATGCCGGGCATAACCTGAGCGACGTCTTGGGGCTATTGCTCGCCCTGGGTGCGACGCGTTTGGCCGGCCAGCCACCGACGGCACGGCATACATATGGTTTCCGCCGCTCCACGATCCTCGCATCGCTTACGAACGCGGTCGTCCTCCTGATCGTTGTCGGAGCCTTGATCTGGGAAGCCATCCGTCGGTTCCAGGCTCCCGAGCCCGTGACGAGCGGCACGGTCATCGCGGTAGCGGCTGCCGGGATCATCGTGAACGGAACATCCGCCCTGCTGTTTTTTTCTGGCCGCCGCGGAGACCTGAACATTCGAGGGGCGTTCCTTCACCTCGCTGCCGACGCGGGCGTCTCGCTCGGTGTCGTCTTCGCCGGGCTCGCGATGCGGCGGACAGGGTGGGCATGGATCGACCCTGCCGTGGCGCTCGCGATTGCGGGAATCATCGCGTTCGGCACGTGGAGCCTGTTCCGCGAATCCTTGAGTCTGGCGATGGACGCTGTGCCCGAGCAGATCGTGCCTCAAGATGTTTCCCGCTTTCTGCGCGAACTTCCCGGAGTCCAGAGCATGCACGACCTTCACGTTTGGGCCATGAGTACGAGCGAGACGGCGCTCACGGTTCACCTCGTTGTCCCGGGACGCAGGGTGGAGGACGATGAGCTCGTGCGGATCTGTGACGAGTTGCGCCATCGCTTCGGGATTGGACACGCGACGATTCAACTTGAACGGGGAGACGGCGGAGTGGAGTGTGATCGAGTCCGAGGGGAGCCATGAAGACAAGCGGGCGAGATACGGGGGAGGAGAGCCAGAAGCACGGCCATGGCCAGGACCACGCCCACGGCGGTCACGGGCACGATCATGGCCAGAAGCATGGCCACGATCACGGTCACCACCACGGACACGCGGCGGGCATACTCGGCTGGCTCAGGGAGACCTTCGGTCACTCCCACAGCGCGGCGGAGAAGACCGATAGCGCGATGGAGTCGAACGAGCGGGGAATCTGGGCCCTCAAGGTATCGCTGGTTGGGCTTGGGCTGACCGCCGTCTTCCAGGTCGTTATCGTCCTGCTGTCAGGCTCCGTGGCCCTGTTGGCCGACACGATCCATAACTTCGCTGACGCCGGTACCAGCCTGCCGCTCTGGGTCGCCTTCGCGCTGGCGCGCCGCGGCCCAAGCCGCAGATTCACCTACGGCTACGGAAAGGTGGAGGACGTCGCCGGCGTGCTGATCGTGCTGATCATTTTCTTCTCAGCGTGCGTGGCGGCCTGGGAATCGGTGGTCAAGATCATCCACCCGCAGGTGGTTCACAACCTCGGCTGGGTCGCGCTCGCCGCGGTGGTCGGCTTCCTGGGCAACGAGGCGGTCGCAGTGTTCCGAATCAAGGTTGGCCGCGAGATCGGCTCAGCCGCGCTCGTCGCCGACGGGAAGCACGCGCGGGTCGACGGCTTCACCAGCCTGGCCGTGCTCATCGGCGTCCTGGGCGTGTATTTTGGCGTGCCCATCCTCGACCCCATCGTTGGCCTGCTGATCACCGTCGCCATCCTGTTCATCGTCAAGGATGCCGCCACATCGGTCTGGACACGGCTAATCGACGGGATCGAGCCGCACATCCTCGCGCAGATCGAGCACGCCCCGACGCATGTGCCGGGTGTGAAAGGCGTCAGAGACGTGAGGGCGCGGTGGATCGGCCACCGGGTGCATGGCGATCTGACTATCAACGTTGATCCCGGCATGTGCGTCAAGGACGCGCACGCCTTGGCAAGGCATGTCGAGCGGGCGCTGCTCGACCAC
>JANLXD010000211.1:0-3345 GCA_031364935.1 Candidatus Eiseniibacteriota bacterium | reverse complement strand
GTTTGGCTGCGCTCGCGCTCGCCGTTGAAGAGCGTTCTGATGTCTTAACCTTCCGGAGAACGTGCATGTATCCGCCCACCGCGCGACGTCTTCTCTTTGGCGCGTTGTTGGCTATCGGGGCGTTTCTCGGAACAGTACATGCCGCGTCGTTCGCCGGGGCACAGACTCCCGCCCAATCCGGACTCTGGTCCCAGCCGTTCGCCTTGCCCCTCATCGCCATTCATGCCGCGGTGCTCCCAACGGGGAAGGTTCTCCTCTTCTCGGCCGAGCACGGGGTCCCCGGCATCCACGGGTGGCTCCTTGACCCCGCGTCGCTGGCCCTCACGAACGTGGATCCGCCGGCAGGATGGAATCCCGACTGCGCCGGCAACAGTTTTCTGCCGGACGGCCGGCTTCTCGTCGCGGGCGGAACGCTGCAGTTCAACCCCGTACTCGGCTCAAAGCAAGCGTACCTTTTCGACCCGCCCACCGAGTCGTGGGTCCGAACCGCTGATATGGCGGACGGACGCTGGTATCCGACGTGCTTGACCCTTCCGGACGGGAGGGTAGTGACCATGTCGGGTGTCAACGGCACGAACGGCGCGCTGAACCCGGACATCGAGCGCTGGGATGCCGCCGGGAGCGGCACGTGGTCGCTCCTCGGGCAAAAGACCATCCCGGACTACCCCTACTTGCACGTCCTTTCGAATGGTCTCGCGTTTCGCTCGGGCCCGGACGCTTTGACTGAGACGTACGATCCTGGGAGCAATACCTGGTCGCCGGTCGCCAACAGGATCGTTGCCGACCGTTATGAGGCGCCGTCTGTTCTCCTGCCTCCGGCACTCGACCGCGTGATGGTCATCGGCGGATACGCGGAGCCAAACGGCACTCCCACCAACAGCGTGGAAGTGGTCGACCTCACTCAAGGCTCCCCGCAGTGGTCGTTGGTGAGCCACATGCAGTACCCCCGGATCGAGCACAACGCCGTTCTCCTTCCGAACGCGACCGTGCTGGTGGTTGGAGGGCGTTCCACGACCCCGAGCTTTACCGGCTCTGTACTCATCCCCGAGGTCTACGATCCGGCATCTGGAACATGGGCCCCTCTTGCCCCGCACACCGAGCGCCGGACCTATCACTCCACGGCCGTCCTGCTTCCGGATGGCCGGGTCATGGCAGCGGGTGGAGACTATCGTCCATCGGGTGAGATCTTCTCGCCGCCATACCTCTTCCGTGGGCCGCGCCCGACAATAGTTTCGGCACCGGCTGAGCTCGGATACGGCGGCTCCTTCTCCCTCGACTTCACCAGCACAACAACGGCGAACACAATTGTCCTCATGGGATTGTCCGCCGTGACGCACTCGAACAATATGGGGCAGCGTTACGTCAGGCTGGCCGGGGGCACGATCCCCGGGGGCGGCGGCGCGGTGACAATCCCAGGACCCGCGAGCCGCAACATAGCCCCCCCCGGCTACTACATGCTCTTCGTCGTGGATGCGAACGGAGTGCCCTCGATATCGTCGATGGTACGGGTGGGAAGCACCGTCACAGGTGTGCCGTACTCCTCTCCGAGTAGCATCTCCTCTATCGAGCTCGCGGTGCGGGCTGATCGTGAAATTGTATTTGCCTTCACTTCCGCACCGGCAAAGGTCCAGGTTCACATCGTGGATGTACAAGGTCGCATCATCAAAAGGCTCGCAGACAAGATCATGCCGCCGTCCCGGTACTCGATGCGCTGGGACGCCCGCGATGAACAAGGCGCTACCGTCGCGTCGGGAATCTATTTCGTTCGCCTCCGCGCTAATGGCTTCGTTAGGTCCGCGAAGCTCGTACTCGTACGGTAAGGGACGTGGAAAGAATGGAGCCCATGAAACTGACAGCCGCCACGCCCGAGCTGCGCGATCCCGTCTGCGGGATGCGCGTGAACGCGACGACCCCGCACCGGGTGACGCACGACGGCCGGGATTACCTCTTCTGCTCGGCCGGGTGCGTCGCCAAGTTCCGCGCTGACCCCGAGCGGTACCTGCGCGGGGAGCGGGAGCCGATGTCGGGCACGCCCGGTCCGGGGCACGCCTCGGTTCCGGCGGCGGGTGCGGCCGCGCCGGGCGCGGCGCCGCCGGGTGCCCCGGGTGTGGCGGAGTGGACCTGTCCGATGCACCCCGAGATCGTCCAGGACCGGCCGGGCTCGTGCCCCATCTGCGGCATGGCCCTGGAGCCGCGCGCGATTGCTCTGGGTCCGGGGTCCGAAGCGAACCCCGAGCTGGACGACATGAGCCGGCGGTTCTGGGTCTCGGCCGCGCTGACCTTGCCGCTGCTCGTGATGATGGTCGCGGATCTCCTGCCCGGAAATCCGCTCACGCGAATCACGCACGCCCCCTTCCGCCATGGGCTCGAATTCCTTCTGGCCACGCCGGTCGTACTCTGGGGCGGATGGCCCCTCCTCGTCCGCGGCGTGGAGTCGGTTGCTCGGCGACGCCTCAACATGTTCACCCTGATCGCCCTCGGGGTGTCGGTGGCCTACGGCTACAGCGTCGCCGCCCTCCTCTTCCCGGGTCTCGTTCCGTCCGAGTTCCGCGATTCGGAGGGAAGGGTCGCGGTTTACTTCGAGGTGGCCGCCGCGATCACCACCCTCGTTCTCCTGGGCCAGGTGCTCGAGCTGAAGGCGCGGAGCCGGACCAGCGCGGCCATCCGCCAACTCCTCGGGCTCGCCCCGAAGAACGCGCGGCGCCTGCGCGCGGACGGCGTCGAGGAGGACGTGCCTCTGGACCAGGTCCAGGTGGGCGACCGGCTCCGCGTGCGGCCCGGAGAGAAGATCCCCGTGGACGGAGCCGTGATCGAGGGATCGAGCGCGGTGGACGAGTCGATGGTTTCGGGCGAGCCGATCCCGGCCGCGAAGAATCCGGGAAGCCGCGTGATCGGCGGCACCGTGAACGGAACGGGGATGCTGGTGATTCGCGCCGAGCACGTCGGGTCGGACACGCTGCTCGCGCGGATCGTGCGGCAGGTGGCCGAGGCGCAGCGGAGCCGGGCGCCGATCCAGAGGCTGGCCGACTCCGTCGCGGGCATCTTCGTGCCGGCCGTGATCGCCGTCGCGGTGGTTGCCTTCGCCGTGTGGGCGCTGTGGGGTCCCGAGCCGCGCTGGAACCATGCGCTCGTGAGCGCCGTCGCCGTCCTGATCATCGCCTGCCCGTGCGCCCTCGGCCTCGCGACTCCCATGTCGATCATGGTGGCGATGGGGAAAGGGGCGACCATGATCGACATGGGAGTCGCGAGGCCGAGGGCGCACGGGCAGGCGATGATCAGGACGGCGACGGCGCTCACGAGCGCATGGTTCCAGCGCGGCTCGGGACCCCACAGCGCCCACACGGC
>JANLXD010000084.1:0-10365 GCA_031364935.1 Candidatus Eiseniibacteriota bacterium | reverse complement strand
AGGGGGACCAAAATCTCGCGACCGAGATGGGCGCGAACCGATTCATGACGAAGCCCTACGAGTTCGCCGAGATCCTCGAGCACATCAAGGCGCTGCTCAAGCAGTCCGCGGCCGCCAGACCCTAGCTCGCGGGCGCCCTCGGCGCCCACGTCGTATCCGCCGAAATCCCCGCTTGACCCCTTCGCCCGCCGCCCCTAGCGTCTTCTGACCAAAGCGCTTCTCTCCAACGACGATAGGAACCCCTTCGTGAACCGCGCCATCGACACCGCCCCGGCCTCCGGGGACGCCGCCACCACGCCCGCTCGCATCCACGATTCCATCTTGGAGACGATCGGGAACACACCGCTCGTCCGCCTGCGGAACATGACCCGGGACTGCAAGGCCGAGGTCGTGGCCAAGCTGGAGTACATGAATCCGGGCGGCTCGGTGAAGGACCGCATCGCGGTCGCGATCGTGGCCGACGCCGAGTCGAAGGGGCTATTGAAGCCCGGCGGAACGATCGTGGAGGCGACGTCGGGGAATACCGGCACCGGCCTCGCGATCGTCGCCGCGGTGAAGGGCTACCGCTCCATCCTGGTCATGCCGGACAAGGTGAGCCGGGAGAAGATCAATCTCCTGAAGGCGTTCGGCTCCGAGGTCATCATCACGCCGACGGCCGTACCTCCCGACTCGCCGGAGTCCTACTACGAAGTGGCGCGGCGACTCGCCCGCGAGATCCCGGGCGCCTACCTCGCCAACCAGTACTACAACCCCACCAACCCCGAGGCCCACTTCCGGACCACGGGTCCCGAGATCTGGCGCCAGACGGGCGGGAAGATCGACTACTTCGTGGTGGCCCTGGGAACGGGCGGCACGGTGAGCGGGACGGCGAAGTATCTCAAGTCCCAGAATCCGAAGATCCGCGTGATCGGCGCCGATCCGGTCGGCTCGATCCTCAAGGACTTCTTCTATACGAAGCAGATGACGCAGGCGCACACCTATAAAGTGGAAGGGATCGGCGAGGACTTCATCCCCGGCACCATGGACTTCTCCGTCATCGACGAGATCCAGCAGGTGAACGACTTCCAGTCGCTGAACACGGCCCGGAAGCTGGCGCGGGAAGAAGGGATCCTGGGCGGCGGCTCCTCGGGCACGGCGCTCTTCGTAGCCCTGGCCGTGGCGCGCCGCGCGAAGGAAGGGGAGCGGGTGGTCGTGCTCATCCCGGACACCGGCGAGCGCTACCTGACCAAGGTGCATTCGGACGAGTGGATGCGGGACAACCGCCTCCTCGATTCCAGCGCCGTCACGGTGGCGGAGGTGGTGCGCGGAAAGCGCGATCACATCCCCGGCATCGTCTCGGTCGGCTTCGACGAGACCGCCTCGCGCGCTCTTGACCTGATCAAGGAGTTCAACATCTCGCAGCTCCCAATCCTGAAAGACGGAGCGGTGGTTGGCTCGATCTCCGAGGGGGCGCTGCTCCAGAAGGTGCTGAGCGGCCAGGCGCAGGGGGACACGCGGCTCGAATACCTGATCGAGAAGCCCCTGCCGACCATCCCCATGGACGCCCATCTGCCGCGGATCATGAAGCTGTTCGCCACGAGCAATGCGGCGGTCGCGGTGGACGAGAGCGGACGCCCGGCCGGCATCCTCACGCGCTTCGACCTTCTCGAATACGTCGCTCCCTAGCATGGGATTCTCCACCGACGCCATCCACGCGGGGCAGGAGCCCGATCCCACCACCGGGGCCGTCACGGTCCCGATCTACCAGACCTCCACCTACGTCCAGGAAGAGCTTGGGAAGCACAAGGGCTTCGAGTACGCGCGCACGCAGAACCCGACTCGATCCGCGCTGGAGAAATGCATCGCCGCCCTCGACCGCGGGGAGCGCGCGTTCGCGTTCGCTTCGGGAATGTCGGCGATCACGGCGGTCCTGAATCTTTTCAAAGCCGGAGACCACGTGGTCTCCTCGAACAACATGTACGGCGGGACGTTCCGCTTCTTCGACCAGGTGATGGCGACCTACGGCGTCACCTTCACCTACGTGGATACCTCTGACACCGCGGCCGTCTCGGCGGCGTTCCGTCCCAACACGCGGCTCCTCTACGTCGAAACTCCCACGAATCCGTCCATGATCATCTCCGACCTCCGCGCGCTGGCCGCGGTGGCGCGCGAGCGCGGAGCGCTCCTCTGCGTGGACAATACCTTCATGACCTCGTACTTCCAGCGCCCGATCGAGCTGGGAGCGCACCTGGTCGTCTACAGCACGACCAAATACATGAACGGCCACAGCGACATGATCGGGGGCGCGGTCGTCTCGAACGACGCCGATGCGTCGAAGCGGCTCCAGTTCCTCCAGAACGCGGTGGGCGCGGTGCCTGGCCCCTTCGACTGCTTCCTGGTTCTCCGGGGGTTGAAGACGCTGGCGGTCCGGATGGACCGCCACGAATCGAACGCCCGTGCCATCGCGGAGTGGCTGGTCAAGCACCCCAAGCTCGAGAAGGTGCTCTACCCTGGCCTCCCCAACCATCCGGGGCATGCCCGCCACAAGTGCCAGGCGACGGGCTTCGGCGGCATGATCGCTTTCGAAACGGGGAGCCTGGAGCGCGGCGCGGCCGTGCTGCGCGGCACGCGGCTCTTCGCCCTGGCCGAGAGTCTCGGCGGCGTCGAGAGCCTGATCAGCCACCCCGCCAGCATGACCCACGCCTCCGTACCCCGCGCCGAGCGGGAGAAGGCCGGCTTAACCGACGGCCTGGTAAGGATTTCTGTGGGGATCGAAGACCTCGAGGATCTTCTGGGCGATCTGGAGCGGGCGCTCGCCACTCTCTGAGCAAGAACCTCCTTGACACCCCCCCAGCGACTCCGTAGTGTCTGCCGCCGTTCTGCCTTGGCGTGTCCAGGTGGAGAAAGTGAGCACCACGACGGGACATACAGGATCCACCAGGCACCGCTGTGATCAGTGGTGTTTTGCTTTATATGGAGTTTCTGGGCGCTTTCAGTCGATGCGACAGCAATCACGGAAGGAGGTGATAGCAGGATGAAGAAGCTTCTAACCGTCACGCTGATGTTCGTGTTCGCGCTGGCGCTGGTTCTGGCGATCGGATGCAGCAAGAAGCAGGAGCAGACGACCACGGAGACCGGTACCGGCATGGAGCAGACAACCCCGCCGATGGACACGACGGGGATGGCCGACACGACGGGGATGACCCACTAATCCTGCAAGCGTCAGACCCGGGGGACCCGGGTCACGCTACTTACTTCGTTCGGGATTCTGCAGCTCGCATCGAGTAGCGCGTCGTACATGGCGGAGGGGAAGCGGACGCTTCGGCGCCTGGCTTCCCCTTCCGTTTGCCCGGCGCGGGATCGGGAGGGATGGATGGCGGCTGACAACTCGTTCGACATCGTCTCCGAAGTCGACTTCATGGAGGCGTCGAACGCTGTCCAGCAGGCGATGAAGGAGATCCGCCAGCGGTTCGACTTCAAGGGAAGCGCGAGCGATATCACGCTCGAGAAGGAGACGCTGACGCTGGTCTCGGACGACGAGAACAAGCTCAAGTCGGTGGTGGATATCCTGCAGGTCAAGCTGGTCAAGCGGGGCGTCTCGCTCCGGGCGCTGGACTATGGCAAGGTGGAGCCCGCGGCCAAGGGCACCGTGCGCCAGGTGGTGACGATCCAGAAGGGGCTCGAGGCGGAGAAGGCCAAGGAGATCGTCAAGTTCATCAAGGGGACGGGCGTCCGCGTGCAGGCTCAGATCCAGGAAGACCAGGTGCGCGTGATCGGGAAGAAGCGCGACGACTTGCAGGCGATCATCCAGGCGGTGAAAGGGCATGACTTTGGCGTGGATCTTCAGTTCACGAACTACCGCTCCACGTGATGCGTAGAGCCGCGGTCCTTGCCCTCGCCCTGTTCCTCGCGGGGACGGGCGCGGCCGCCGGAGCGCGCGAATGGCCGGCGCCCGCCGGCCACGTGAACGACTGGGCCCAGGTGATCGATGCCGCGTCGGCCGACTCGATCGAGGCGCTCGCGGCGGAGCTGAAGCAAAAGACCGGCGCGGAACTGGCCGTTGTGACCGTCCCCGACCTGGGCGGACAGGAGATCGAAGAGGCCGCCACCGATCTCATGAAGAGTTGGGGGATCGGCCGCAAGGGGGAGAACGACGGCGTTCTCATTCTCCTCGCACGCCGAGAACGCCGCGTGCGGATCGAGCCCGGCTACGGTCTCGAGGGGCCGCTGCCCGACGGGCGCCTGGGCGGAATCATCCGGCGCGTGATGGGCCCCGACCTCTCGGCGGATCGCTTCGGCCCGGGGCTCCTCAAGGGAGCGCGGGCGGTGGCCGCGGCGATCGCTCAGGAGAAAGGCGTCACGCTGAGCGGCGCGAGCGGGATCGTTCCGCCGCCGCCTGACGGCGGCGAGATCGGCGCCGCGGGGAAGCTGCTCCTGCTCTTGATCCTGTTCGCCTTCTTCGTCCTCGGCTCCATCTTCAACCACGCCAACCGGGGACGGCGCGGCTGGTCGGGGCGGCGCGGCGGCTGGTATGGTCCCTGGGGCGGCGGCTTTGGCGGCATGGGGGGCATGGGCGGCTTCGGTGGTATGGGAGGATTCGGCGGCGGCGGCCGCAGCGGCGGTGGCTTTGGCGGATTCGGCGGCGGCATGAGCGGCGGGGGCGGCGCGAGCGGGCGGTTCTAAGGACGGCGCCTCGCGGCGCCCGGGCGAAGGAGACCAGCGGAAACATGTGGCCGAAGCGATTTGATCCGATGGATGCGGCCCAGGAATCGGTGGCGGCCGCCCGCACCGCCGTGGGGGAGCGGCTCCTCGCGGCCGCGCTCTACGGCAGCGCGGCGCGCGGGGAATTCGACTCCGCGCACTCCGACGTCAACGTCATCTTCGTGTTCACGGCGTTGGGAACGTCCGAGCTGGAGGCGCTCCGCCATGCGAATCGCACGTGGGCTCAGCGCCGGGTCGTCCGCCCGCTTCTTCTCACGCGGGCGTCCCTGGAGCAGTCCCAGGACACCTTTCCGCTGGAGTATCTCCTGCTTCGCGAGTGGCACCGAACGCTCCACGGCCCCGATCTCTTCGCGTCCCTGGGGGTCGAGCGGACTGCTCTGCGAAGCGAGGTGGAGCGTGTTCTTCGCGCCCAGGTCCTCGGGCTCGCCATGAGCTACGTCGCGCTGGCGAACACGCCGGGCGGGGCGCGGCAGTGGGCCTCCGAGGCTTCGCGCTCGATCGGCGCCTCGGCGTCGGGACTCCTGCATCTCGTGGGGGAGCCCCTTCCCGCGCGGCGCGCGGATCTGGCCGAGCGCTGCGCGGCGCGCTTCGGCGTCGACAAGGAGGCGCTCAGCGCGCTCCTCACGCGGGATTCCGGGGGGCCTCGCATGGAAGCGACACGTCTCCTCGACTCGGCTCGGCTTCTGGTCGAGCGTCTTCTCGAAGCATCGGAACAGTTGGACCGGCCCAGGAACTAAGGAGGAAGTCGATGGCTTCTCGCGGAAATTCGATGCGGGTGATCGGGATCGCGCTCGTGGTCCTCATCCTCGGAGCGATCATGGTCGCCATGTACGTGCGGGCGACCTACAACGACCTGGTCGGGATGCAGGAGCAGGCGAAGACGGCCTGGGCCCAGGTGGAGAACCAGCTCCAGCGCCGGAACGACCTGATCCCGAACTACGTGGAGACGGTGAAGGGGTACGCGAAGCAGGAGACCACCATCTTCACCGCGATCGCCGAGGCCCGCGCTCGCATGGCGGGCGCGCGGAATCCGTCCGAGACCATCGCCGCGAACAATCAGCTCGAAGGCGCACTCGCGCGACTCCTGGTGGTCGTGGAGAACTATCCGGAGCTCCGCTCCAGCGAGAACTTCATGAGGCTCCAGGACGAGCTGGCGGGAACCGAGAACCGGATCGCGACCGAGCGGATGCGCTACAACGAGGTGGTGCGGGAGTACAACATCCGCATCCGGCGCTTCCCCGCGAACCTGGTGGCCGCGGCGTTCAACTTCCAGTCGATGCCGCTGTTCGAGGCTCCCGATGCCGCGAAGGTGGTGCCGCAGGTGAAGTTCTAGGCGGATTCTGATACGTTGACGACGCCGCGCGATGCGCGGTGAGGATGGGAGGGCTTCCCATTGGGAAGCCTGGGAAGTCGGTGCGAATCCGACACGGCCCCGCCACTGTAAGCGGTGACGAGAGCGGCATCATGCCACTGGGGAAACCCCGGGAAGGCGCCGCTCGAGGATGACCCGCGAGTCAGGAGACCGGCCCCTCCTCCAGTTCCGCCCCATCCTTCGAGAGGGAGGATCATGGGACCGCTCTGCCGCTTCATTCGCTTCGCCGCACTTTCGCTGCTTGCCGGGATGACCGTCGTTTCACCGCACGCGTGGGCTGAACCCTCGGCGCCCGACTCCGCCGCCGCGGCCGCCGCCCCCGCGCCGCGCTACCGCCTCCAGCCGGTCGTTGTCACCGCGGAGCGGCTCCTGGTTCCGCTCGACCGCATTCCCGCCGACGTTACTGTGATCGGGCGCTCCAAGCTGGCGCGCGACCAGGCCCCCTTCCTCGCCGACGAGCTGCGCGATGTGCCCGCCGTCGACGTGCAGCGCTCCGGCTCGCCTGGGAAGCTGACCGACGTGCGGCTGCGCGGGGCGGATCCGCGCCACACGCTCGTCCTCTTCGATGGGATCCCGCTCAACGGCCCCTGGGCCGGCACGTTCGACTTCGCTGACCTTCCCGGCGCGGGCTGGGGGCAGGTCGAAGTGATGGGCGGGCCGGCATCCTCGCTCTACGGCTCGGGCGCCGTGGGCGGCGTGATCCAGTTCCTGAGCCCCACCGCGGTGGAGGACACGCGGCTGCGCGCCGGGGCCGAGTACGGCGAGCGCCGGACGGCGCGCCAGTCCCTGGAGTGGAACGGCGCGCGGGGCGCGGGCGTCGCGGGAGCCTACGCGAGCCGCCTCACCTCCGAGGGAACCGGCCGGCGCGACGCGTACACGGGTCTCGCCGCGCGAGTCCACGCGATCGTTCCAGTCGGGGACGACCGCCTGCGCTTCAGCGGGCTCTTCACGCGTGGAACGAAGGAGGTTCCGTTCGACTACCGCTTCGACGCCACCGACTTCACGACGCACCAAGTGCTCGACCCGAACTCCGACGAACGGGACCGCGTGGCCGCGGGCCGCGTGGCCTACGCGCACGCGATCGGGCGCCGGCTCACCGTGGAGAGCGAGCTGTCGGCGTTCGCGGGGGCAATCCGCTACCAGAACCGCCCCGACACCGCCGCCGCCGACTTCGTGGACGTCGATCTGGACAACGAGCGCGCCATCGCGGCTCTTCGCGCGCGCGTGGCGGCCGGACCGGTTGGGGCTCTGATCGGCGCCGAGTACCGGGCCGAGAACGTGGCGCGCGACGACGATTCTCAGTACGGGGGATTCCCGTCGCTCTCCAAGGTGGACAAAGACGTGCACACGCGCTCCCTCTACGCGCAGCTCCACGGGGAGTGGACGCGGCTTCTGGTGGACGCGGGTGTGCGCGTGGACGACCACTCGCGCTACGGCGCGACCGGGGTTCCGCGCGTCGCGGTGGGCGTGCCGATCGCAGAAGCGGGGCTCAAGCTGCGCGCGGGGTACGGGCGCGCGTTCACGGCGCCCACCCTGAGCGACCTCTACTATCCGTTCTACGGCTCGGAGACGCTCCGACCCGAGCGCTCGCGCACCTGGGAAGCGGGCGCCGACGGAAGCTGGCTCCAGGGAAAAGTGGAAGCACACGCCACCTGGCACAGCACCCGGTTCCGCGATCTCATCCAGTCGAACTCATTCTTTGTCGCCGACAACATCGGCCGCGCCCGGATCGAGGGGGAGGAGTACCGGATCGCCGTGACCCCCTGGAAGCGCCTCACGGTCGGCGCGCGCGCGGCGCGACTGATCGCGAAGCGCCTGGATCTGCCGGCCGGATCGGACAACCGGCTTCCGAAGCGCCCTCGCTGGCGCGCGGGGCTCTCCGTGGACGTGACCGCCACGGCGGGCGTGACGCTGGACGCGGCCCTCCGCTGGGTCGACTCGACGGTGGACCCCTTCAACTTCACCGACGCTCGCGGGCGGCTGCTGACCGGCGACACGCCCGGCCATGCGGCGCTCGACCTGGGCGTCGTGGCTTTGCTCGCTCGGTGGGTCCCGGCCGAGGCGCGGATTCGGGTGATGAACGCCCTCGACCGCGACTACTCGGAGGTGAAGGGGTACCCGGCCCCGGGACGGACGGTCATGGTGGGCCTCGCGTATACGCGTTGACATGCTCCGGCGGCGGTGATTTGCTCTCGGGTCTATGGCCTCCTACGAGAACCTGACACTCGAGATCAGCGAGCCGATTGCCCGCGTTACGATCAACCGTCCCAAGGTGCTGAACGCCTTGAACGAGAAGACCGTGCGCGAGATCCATGACGTCTTCGCGGCCCTGGGCGACGCCCGGGACGTGCGGGTGGTGATTTTGACCGGCGCCGGGGAGAAGGCCTTCGTGGCCGGCGCCGACGTCAACGAGCTCGCGAAGATGACGCCGCTTGGCGGGGAGGCCTCCTCCCGCCTCGGCCAGGAGGCGCTCTGCGAGATCGAATCGCTCGGAAAGCCTGTGATCGCCGCCATCAACGGCTACGCCCTGGGGGGCGGGCTGGAGCTGGCCCTGGCCTGCCACATCCGCTTCGCCTCCGACACCGCGAAGATGGGGCTGCCCGAGGTGGGCCTGGGAATCATCCCCGGGTACGGCGGCACCCAGCGGCTCCCGCGCATCGTGGGATTGGGGATCGCGCTCGAATTGATCACGACGGGGCGCACCATCGATGCCGCCGAGGCGCTCCGGATCGGACTGGTGAATGCGGTGCTTCCCGCGGCGGAGCTCATGGCGCATGCCGAGAAGGTGGCCGGGGAGATCATTTCCAAGGGGCCGTTGGCCGTGCGATGCGCGATGGACGCGGCGATCCGCGGGCTGGACGCGACCCAGGAGCAGGGGTTGGCGCAGGAATCGGCCTATTTCGGGCTTCTCTCCGCGACCACGGACATGCGTGAGGGTCTGACCGCCTTTCTCGAGAAGCGGAAGCCCGCCTTCGGCGGGGCCTGACGCTCCGCAAGAACCCGCTCATGGAACGCGTGGCCATCGTGGCTTCGGCGCGCACGCCCATCGGGAAATTTCTCGGGAGCTTCGCCGACGTGATCCCCGCCCAGCTCGGCATCGCCGCGACGCGCGGGCTCCTCGAGCGGTCGGGTTTCAACCCCTCGGACGTGGACGAGCTGATCTACGGCTGCGCGCGGCAGGCGGGCGGCGGACCCAACGTCGCGCGGCAGATCCTGATCGGCTCGGGCATTCCCCGCGAGCGTCCCGCCTTCACCGTGAACCAGGCGTGCGGCTCGGGCCTCCAGTCGATCCTCCTCGCCGCCGACCACATTCGCCTGGGCAAGGCGCGCGTGGTGCTCGCGGGGGGCACCGAGAACATGACGCGCGTGCCTTACTTTCTCGACCGCGCGCGGCTGGGCTACCGCCTGGGCAACGCGCCTCTGGTGGACGGGATGTACAAGGACGGCTTTCTCGATCCCATCTGCGGCATGCTGATGGGCGAGACCGCGGAGACGCTGGCCGACATGTACTCCATCCCGCGCGAGGAGCAGGACGCCTACGCGCTCGAGAGCCAGCGGCGCGCTGGGGCGGCGATCCAGGAGAAGCGCTTCGAGCGGGAGATCGTGCCGGTGACGGTGCCTGGAAAGAAGGGGGACACCGTGGTCGCGAAGGACGAGCACCCGCGGCCCGACACCACGCTCGCCGAGATCGGGAAACTGCCCCCCGTTTTTAGAGCGGGGCGCGAAGGGGGCACCGTGCACGCGGGGAACTCGTCGGGCATCACCGACGGGGCGTCCTCGGTCCTGGTGGCCTCGGAGTCGGTGGTGCGGGAGCGCGGGCTCACGCCCCAGGCGTGGGTGGGTCCGAGCGCGACGGTGGGCGTGGATCCCGCGATCATGGGGATCGGACCCGTGCCCGCCGTGAAGGAAGTGCTCGCGGCGTCGAAGGGGCGCGTGCTCGGAGACTACGAGCTGATCGAGCTGAACGAGGCGTTCGCGGCCCAGGTGCTCGCCTGCGACCGCGAGCTTCACTTCGATCGCTCGCGGCTCAACGTGAACGGCGGCGCCATCGCCCTGGGGCATCCCATCGGGGCGACGGGAGCCCGCATCGTGACAACGCTTCTCCACGAGATGGAACGAAGGAACGCGCGGCTGGGCCTGGCCACGCTCTGCGTGAGCGGGGGACTGGGGATCGCGCTCGAGCTGGAACGTGGCCCAAGCCACTGAGGGAGGGAATGGCCGATGGCGGTGAAGACGATCGGTGTCGTGGGGTGCGGGCTCATGGGAGCGGGCATCGCCCATGTCGCCGCGGG
>JANLXD010000134.1:0-6302 GCA_031364935.1 Candidatus Eiseniibacteriota bacterium | reverse complement strand
GCCCGGCCTCGGACATGGTGATCGCGTCGAACGACCAGCGGCGGGAGAGCACCACCCATACGCGCAACGTGTCCCAGCTCGCGCGATCCGGCAGATAGCGCCCCGCCTGGGCCGCGATCACCTCACGCAGCGGGCGCTCGCGCGAGGCGATTTCGGCCAATAGCGAGTCGAGGGCCGCCCGGTCCCGAAACGCCGGGTCGAGCGAGATCCCGCAGACCATCGAGTCGGGATAAAGAAGCGCGCGCTGCACTTCCGCGTCGGACATGAGGCAGCGGTTCTGCTCTCCCATGAACGCGCGGAGCGTGCGGTACGGAGCGGATGTGGCCAGGCGAAGCGCGGCGCGCCGGTTGACGGTGGTCGCGCGGCGCTGCGCCTGGGTCGCGCTAGGGTTACGCGGCCACAGCGCGAGCACCTTGGCCGCGGGCGACACGTCCAGGCGGATGTCCTCGGGAGCGAGCGGACGGGCGATGCAGGGGAGCGCGGCACACAACGACACGACGACCGCGAATGAAACTACGGGGGAACGTATCAGCTCACGCTCCCTTGAAGAGCCGCTCCACCACATCCCGGTGATGTTCCACGACGGCCTTGCGCTTCAGCTTGAGCGACGGAGTCATCAGTCCCTTCTCCACCGAGATGTCGTCGGGGATCAGCTCGAAGCGCTTGATCCGCTCGAACTGGGCCAGCGTCCCGTTCACGCGCTCCACGTCCTCGGCGATGGCTTCGCGCGAGGCGCCGGGCGCGGCCACGATCAACGCCGCCACGTACTTCTGGCCGTCGCCCAAAACCAGCGCCTCCTGGATCCGGGGCGAAGCCTTCAGCGCGGCCTCGATCGGCTGGGGCGCTACCTTCTTACCCCCGGAAGTGACGAGAAGGTCCTTCTTGCGGTCAGTGATGAGGAGATATCCATCGTTATCGAAGGCCCCGATGTCCCCGGTGTGGAGCCATCCGTCTTGCAGCGCCTCGGCCGTTTCCTTGGGCTTTTGCCAGTACCCCTTCATGACCATGGGGCCGCGCACCAGCACCTCGCCGTCCGGCGCCATCCGCACCTCTACTTCTTCGAGCAGGGGTCCCACTGTGCCCACACGGTGCCGCGTGTACGTGTTCACGCTGATGGCGGCCGAGGTCTCGGTGTGGCCGAAGCCTTCGTAGATGGGAAGCCCGGCGCCGCGAAAGAACAGCCCCACCTCGCGGAGGAGCGGCGCGCCGCCGGAGACGCGGAGCTTGCTGCGTCCACCCAGGCCGGCGGCGATCTTCTTGTAGACCAAGGCGCCTGCCAACGCGTGCTCGAGCGAGAGCAGAAGCGGGATGGCGCGCCCTTCGTTCGCCATCGTGCCGCACTGCACCGCGACCCGATAGGCCCAGTCGAAGACGGCCTTCTTGAGTGGCCCTCCGCTCGCGGCTGTCTCCGTCGCTCGCGCGAGCACCTTTTCGTACATGCGCGGCACCGCGAGAATCACGGTCGGGTGCACCTCGCGCATGTCTCGGGCCAGTCCGTCGAGGGATTCGGCGTACGCGATCGTCACGCCAGCGTAGAGCATGGTATAGAAACCGGCGCACCGCTCGAACACGTGGCTAAGGGGCAAAAAGGAGAGGTACGTGTCTTCGGGACCCACGGCCATCGCGCGGAGTGACAGCACAGTCTCGGACGCGATGTTCGAGTGGGTGAGCATGACCCCCTTGGGCACCCCCGTGGTGCCGGACGTGTAGATGATCGTGGCCACGTCGTCGCCGCGCGGCTCGGGCCCACGCGGCGTCGAATCCGGTGGCTCGGCACCCCCAGGCAGCCCCGCCGCATCAAAATTCCATACAAAGCGGAGCGCGGTCCTCACAACACCGAGCTTTTCCTGCTGCGATGTGTCCGAGACGAACGCGCCCACCACGCCCGCGTCGGCCAACAGTGGCGCGATCTGGCCAGCGGGGAGCGTGGGATAGAGCGGCACCGAGATCGCGCCCATGGAGACAATTGCCATGTCGGCGACCGCCCACTCGTAGCGGCTCTCGGACAGGATGGCGACGCGGTCGCCCGGCTGGATGCCCTGGGCGCGTAGCCACCCGCCCGCCGCAGCCGCCTGCGTCGCAAATGTCTCGATGGAAATGGGAACCCACGCTTCTCCGCGGCGTACAAGAAACGCGTTAGACTTACGATGCGTTTCGCGTGCGTGACGAAGCAGGGCCGGAACGGTTCTTTCGTCCATTCATTGACCTCCCGGGAGCACTGTGACACACTGGCTGCCGCGTGACAAACCGCTATCGATTGTCGGCTACGAAATGAGCGTTCTACACTGCGCGACGTCGTACTGATCGACGGTTTCAGGACTCCCTTCGCCAAAGCGGGCACGGCGCTGGCGCAAGTGCCCGCGCGCGAGCTGGGGCGCGTGGCTGTGGCCGAGCTTCTCGCCCGCGCGTCGCTCGATCCCGCCGAAGTGGACGAAGTGATCCTGGGCAACGTGGCGCAGCCCTCCGATTCCGCCAACATCGCGCGCGTCGTGGCGCTCCTCGCCGGAATCCCGCAGAGCGTCCCCGCGGTCACCGTGCATCGCAATTGCGCCTCGGGCATGGAGGCGATCGTCCAGGCCCACGAGCGCATCTCGGCGGGGCACGCCGACCTGATCATCGCGGGCGGCACCGAGAACATGAGCCAGATCCCGCTCTTGGTGAGCGAGGGGATGACGCGCGCCTTCGAGCGTTCGTCCCGCGCCAAGTCGCTGGGCCAGCGCGTGGGAGCCTTCGCGGGCGTGCGGCCGCGGGATTTCCAGCCGCGGATCGCCATCATGGAAGGGCTGACCGACCCGGTGTGCGGGCTCAACATGGGCGACACGGCCGAAGTGATCGCGAAGGACTTTGGCATCTCGCGCGAGGCTCAGGACGACTTCGCGCTGATGAGCCATCGCCGCGCGGTCGCCGCCACCGAGTCGGGCCGCCTGGCCGAAGAGATCGTCCCGGTCTTTGCGCCTCCATATAAGGAGGCCGTGGCCCAGGACGTGGGCCCGCGAAAGAACCAGTCCCTCGAAGCCCTCGCCAAGCTGAAGCCCTTCTTCGACAAAAAGTACGGCACCGTGACGCCGGGGAACTCGTGCCCGATCACCGACGGCGCCGCCGCCATGATCGTGGCCTCGGCCGACAAAGCGCGCGAGCTGGGGCTGATCCCGTCGGGGCGCGTGAAGAGCTACGCGTTCGTCGGCCTGGATCCCACGCGCATGGGACTGGGGCCCACCTACGCCACGCCCATCGCGCTTCAGCGCGCGGGCGCGCGTTTCCAGGACATCGGCCTGATCGAGTTGAACGAGGCGTTCGCGGCTCAGGTGATCGGAAACGAGATCGCGATGGCATCCGCCAAGTTCTGCCGCGAGCAACTGGGGCTGGACAAGCCGATCGGCGAGATCGACCGCGCCATCCTGAACGTGAACGGCGGCGCGATCGCGCTGGGGCATCCTGTGGGTGTGTCGGGCACCCGCCTCGTGCTCACGCTGCTCCGCGAGATGCGCCACCGGAATGTGCCGCTCGGCCTCGCCACGCTGTGCGTGGGCGGAGGCCAGGGCGCGGCGCTGGTGCTGGAGCGCGCGACGTGAACGGGCTGCGCTGGCGCGGGCGAGCGGCGTGAACACCGCCGATATCCCGGGCTCGTTCGGGCCGTTCCGCCTGGAGGCGCGCGCCTCGGGCGTCGCCGTTCTGTGGTTCGACGATCCCGCGCGGCGCGTGAACCTGCTGGACAGCGCCGCGCTCGCGGCGCTTCGCCGGGCGCTGGACACGATCAAGCGGCGTGCCGACGCCTCCTTCCCGCGCGCTCTGGTGCTGGCGAGCGGCAAGGAAGGGCAGTTCACCGCCGGAGCCGACGTGGCCGAGTTCGAGCGCATCGAAAGCCCGGCCGAGGCCGAAGCGAAGGTGAAGGAGGCGCAGCTCCTCTTCGAGGAGTGGGCCAATCTCCCGTTTCCGACCGTCGCGGCGATCAACGGCCCCTGCCTGGGCGGCGGCACCGAGTTCGCGCTCGCGCTTCGCTACCGGATCGCATCCGACGCCCGCGACGTGACCATCGGCCTCCCCGAAGTTCAGCTCGGCATCCTCCCCGGGTTCGGCGGAACGACGCGCCTGCCGCGGCTGATCGGGCTGATCCCCGCGCTCACGCTCCTTCTCTCCGGACGTTCGCTCGACCCGCGTCGAGCGCGCCGCGTCGGCCTGGTGGACGACGTGCTCCCCGCGACTCGCTTCAACGAGCGCGCGGTCGCCTGGGCCGAGTCGCTCCTCGCGAGCGCGCGCCCGCGGCATCGTGCCGCGCCCTCTCTGATCCACCGCGGCATGCAGTCCGTGCCGCCTTTCCGGGCGTACGCGCTGAGCCAGGCGCGGCAGAGCGTCCTGCGCGAGACGAAAGGGCACTATCCCGCGCCGTTCGAGATCATCCGCGTGGTGGGCGCTGCCTGGGGGAAGCCGATCCCCGAGGCGCTCAAGATCGAGCGGAAGGCCGTGTCCAAGCTCCTTTTCACTCCCGAATCGATCAACCTGCGCCGGCTGTTCCTGCTGCGCGAGCGCGCGAAGCGCGTGCCGCCGGCCGAGCGCGCGCGGCGCGTGACCTACGCGGGCGTGCTGGGCGCCGGGACCATGGGCGGGGAGATCGCCTACCTCCTCAGCATGCGCGACGTGCGCGTGCGACTCCGGGACCTGAAGCCCGAGCCCATCTTGAAGTCCATGGCGCACGCGCGCTCCCTGTTCCAGCGCGAAGTATCACGCCGCCGTATGACGAAGTCCGAGATGGAGCGTGGGCTCGCCCGTATCGAGCCCACGCTGGATCTCGAGGGCTTCCGCCGCGTGCAGCTCGTGCTGGAAGCCGTGGTCGAGGACCTGGACGTGAAGCAGTCGCTCTTCCGCGAATTGGAGGAGCAGGTCTCGTCCACCTGCGTCTTCGCGACCAACACGTCGTCCCTGTCGGTGACCGCCATGGCGCGTGGCCTGAAACATCCGGAGCGGGTGGTCGGGATGCACTTCTTCAATCCTGCCACGCGCATGCCGCTGGTCGAGGTGATCCGCGCCGAGGGCACCGATCCCGCCGCGCTCGACACGGTGATCGCGCTGACGCGCCGGCTCAAGAAGACGCCGATCATCGTGCGCGACCAGCCTGGATTCCTGGTGAATCGTGTTCTCATGCCCTATCTGGCCGAGGCCGTCGGGTTCGTGGAGCGCGGCCAGAGCATCCCGGTCATCGACAAGGCGCTTCGCGATTTTGGCATGCCGATGGGGCCGCTCGAGCTTCTCGACGAGATCGGGATGGACGTGGCGCGCAAGGTGGCGCACGTGCTGAGCGAGGCGTTCGGCGGCCGGATCCCATCGCTCGCGCAGATCGACCGCATGGTTTCGGAAGGCGCGCTGGGAAAGAAGGCGGGCCTCGGCTTCTACCGCTACGAGCAGGGCGTTCGCCGCGGCGTGAATCCCGCGCTCCAGGCTCTCGCCACCTCGCGCGAGGTGGTCCCCGCGTCCGAGATCGCGGACCGGCTGGTGGACGCGATGGTGAACGAAGCGTCGCTGGCGCTGGACGACCACGTGGTCGAAGACGCGGACGACGTGGACCTGGCGATGATCATGGGAACCGGCTTCCCACCGTTCCGGGGTGGTCTCTTGCGCCACGCGGACGCGGTGGGGATCGGCACGATCGTGGAGCGGCTCGCGCGGCGGCAGCAGGCCGGCGCGCCGTACGGGCCGAGCGGGCGGCTTCAGCGGATGGCGCTCGCGGGCGAGCGGTTCCACGAGCGCGATGCACAGGTGAGAAACGCGGGGCAGCCGCAGGCGGCGGCCCTCAGCAGTCGATAAACCCTAGCGGATGATCCCAAGGAGGAAACGGTGGCCAATGTGATGGGCGTGCTGCGCACGGAAATCCGGCGCCTCGCGCGCAAGGAGACCAAGGAAGCGGTTCGCGAGCTGAAACGGCAGGTGGCCGCGCTGCGCCGGCGCCTGGCCGCGACCAAGAAGCGAATTACCGACGTGGAGCGGGTCGCGCAGCGCGTGGGCTCGTCGCGCGCGGCGGCCCCGTCGCGGGCCGAAGCCGAGAGCGGCGGACAGGTCCGCTTCTCGCCTCGGTGGGTGAAGGTGCATCGCGGCAAGCTCGGCATGAGCCGTCGCGTTTACGCGAAGCTGGTCGGCGTGTCACCGCAGACGATTCTCCTGTGGGAGACGGACAAGGCGCGCCCTCGTCGGGGGACGTTGACGAACTGGCGCGCGCTTCGCGCGAAGGGGATCCGCGAGCTGAAGGCCCTGGTGGGCGGCGAAGGCGGCCGGAAGCGCGGGCGGAAGCCGGGGCGTAAGGCGCGCGGCGC
>JANLXD010000127.1:0-2629 GCA_031364935.1 Candidatus Eiseniibacteriota bacterium | reverse complement strand
ACCGACCGCTTCCGCGTCCAGTCCTTGCTGATGTCGGACCGGCCGGCCCGGTTTCTTTTCGCCTCGCGCATGGCCTCGCTCCTCGCCTCTCCCGTTCCGCTCGCTCCGACCATCGACCCGTCCGCCATCATGGACGTGGTGGGCGCGTCGATCATCGCGACGCCGCGCACCATCTTCCGCGAAGTGGAGAAGGTCCCGCCGGGGCATCACGTCGCAGTCCGGAACGGCCGCGCCGTGACGCGCCCGTACTGGGATCTCGACTTCACGCACGCGGGCGGCGCCTCGCCGGATCGGCTTGCGGCCGAGACCCGCGAGGCGCTGGACGCGGCGGTGGCGGACCGTCTTCGCGGCGACCTGGCCGGGGACCGTTTCGGCGCCTTCCTGAGCGGAGGGATCGACAGCACCACGGTCACCGGACTTCTGACGAAGCGCCGCGGCGGCCCGGTGTCCACGTTTTCGATCGGATTCGGCGAGCAGGGCTTCGACGAGCTTTCCTACGCGCGCGTCGCGGCCAAAGCCTTCGGCACGCGCCACACCGAGTATCTCGTCACGCCGCGCGACACCGCGGCGGCGATGGACGTGGTGGCCCAGGCGTTCGACGAGCCCTTCGCCAACGCCTCGGCGATCCCGACCTATCACTGCGCCCGTCTGGCGCGGGAGCACGGGGTCGACGCGCTCTACGCGGGCGACGGCGGCGACGAGCTCTTCGCCGGGAACGAGCGCTACGCCACGGGGCGCGTTTTCGACCGCTACGACCTCGTGCCCGCGTTTCTCCGGAAGCCGTTTCTCACGCCCGCGATCCGCGCCGCCGGGACGCTCTTTCCGATTCCGCTCCTGGTGAAGGCCAAGAAGTACGTCCAGCGCGCGAGCCTCTCCCCGGCGGAGCGCATCGTGTCCTACGGCTTCTGGAACGTGGTCCCGCCGCGCCGGTTCGTGGACGGCGATCTGCTCGCGGCCGCGGACTCCTATCGTCCTTACGAGATGCTTCTTCGCCACTACAACGAGGCGCACGCCGCCACCTCGCTCGACCGGCAGCTCTACCTGGATCTCAAGATCACGATCAGCGACAACGACGTCTTCAAGGTCACGCGCGCGTGCGAGCGCGCCGGCGTCGCTGTTCGATTCCCGTTCCTCGACGAGCGCGTGGTCGACGCGGCGCAGCGCGTGCCGGGTTCCTTGAAGATGCGCGGCGGCGAGCTCCGGACGTTCTTCAAGGAGGCCTACCGGGATCTTCTCCCAGCCGAGATCCGCGCCAAGAAAAAGCACGGCTTCGGGCTTCCCATCTCCCTCTGGCTCCGGACCGACCCCGAGCTGCACGCGATGATGCGCGACCTGGTCCTGGGACCCACGGCCACGGCGCGCGGGTACTTCCAGCGTCCGGCGCTCGAGGATCTCGTCCGGCGCCACGCCGAAGATCCCACTCCCTACTATGGAACCGTCCTCTGGAATCTCATGGTGCTCGAGCAGTGGCACCGCCGCGTCCTGGACCGCCCGCGATCATGAGCGCCCCCGACCGATTCGAGGTGGTCGAGCCGGAGCGCGCGCTCGGCGCCCTCGCGAATCGCTGGAGCGAGCTGCTCCGAGCGAGCGCGGCGGACACGGTCTTTCTCACGCCCGAGTGGATGTCCGCCTGGTGGGCTGCCTACGCCCGCGGCCGGACCTCCGCGATCGTGCTGGCCCGTCGCGGCGGGGAGATCGTGGGCGTCCTGCCGCTCCAGATCGTCGAGGAGCGCTACCGGGGCACGATTCCGATTCGCGTCGTCCGATTCTTGGGCGACGGGACGCACGATTCCGATTACCTCGACTTCATCGCGCCGCGCGGCGAGGAGTCGGTGGTGCCGGCGTTCTGGGCCTGGCTTCGCGGCGGGGCGGGACCGCTGCGCTACGACCTGGCGCGCTTCAACGAGATCCCGGTCGCCTCGCCGCACTATGCGTTGGTCCGCGGGCTCGCCGCCGAATCGGGGGCGCTCATCGAGGAGGAGCGGGTGGGTTGCGTCGTCACGGCGCTTCCCGCGTCCTGGGACGGGTACCTCGCGGGATTGAAACCCCGGATGCGCACCAAGGTGCGCTCGCTCCGGCGCGAGCTGGAGACGGGGCGAGCGGTCACCCTCGTCCCGTGCGCCTCCGAGGAGGCGCTGGACGCGACGCTCGAGTCGCTGTTCGCGCTGCATCAGCGCCGATGGGCCGCGCGGGGGGAGCCCGGCGTGTTCGGCGGGTCGGAGAAGCGCGCCTTCTACCGGGCGCTCGGTCGCGCGCTTCTCCGGCGGGGCTGGCTCGACTTCCACACGCTGACGGTGGACGGAGTCCCGGTCGCGCACCAGTTCTGCGCGCGGTACCAGGGCACGTCCTTCCTATTGCAGGAGGGCTATGACCCCACCTGGGAGGAGATGGGCGTGGGCAACGTGCTTCGCTCGATGATCGTGGAGCGGCTGATCGCGGAGGGAGTCGGCGCGTACGATTTTCTGGCCGGCGTGACGGACCACAAGCTCTCCTGGGGCGGAACGGTGAAGGAGAGCGCCCGCCTCACGCTGCGGGGGAGGGGCCCGCGCGCCGCGATCGTCTCGGGCATCACGCGCGTGGCCGCGGCGACGGCTCCGCTGCGCGCGGCCCTCCGGCGGGGCTCGACGTG
>JANLXD010000116.1:0-2642 GCA_031364935.1 Candidatus Eiseniibacteriota bacterium | reverse complement strand
GCTTCGTCGGCGAGTTCCTGATTCTCCTGGGGGCGTTCCAGATGGACACGCTGTCGTCGGCCATGGCGAGCCGCGTCGTGACCGGTATCGCCGCCACCGGGGTGATCCTGGCCGCTGTCTATCTCCTCTGGATGTACGAGCGGGTCATGTTCGGGCCGGTCACCAACGAGAAGAACCGCGGGCTCCGAGATCTGACGCCGCGGGAATTCTGGACGCTCGCGCCGGTAATCGCGCTGATCCTCTGGATCGGGGTCTTCCCGAATCCTTTCCTGCGCCGGCTGGAGACGTCGTCCGCGGAGCTGATGGAGCGCGTGAACGCGCGGATGATCGCCACGGACACGTACCACGCCCAACCCGCTCCCGGGCGACCGGCGGCTCCGTCCCCGTCTCCGGCTGAGGCGCGCCCATGAAATTCCCGATCGACGTGCCGCTCGGGATGATCGAGCCGCTCCTGATCGTGAGCGGCGTCGCGATCGCGCTCCTTCTGCTCGACCTGGTGCTCCCGCACCGGCGGAAGTACATCTCCGCGTGGGTGGCGCTGGGCGGGATCCTGTGGGCGCTCTGGCGGACGCTGGCCCAGTGGGGGCTGATGGAGCGCGGCTACGCCGGGATGGTGGCGCTCGATTCGTACTCCACCTTCTTCAACGTGCTCTTCCTGTCGAGCACCGGGGTCGTCGTGCTCCTCTCGCACCCGTTCTTGAAGAAGGACGACGTGGAGCACCCCGAGTACTACTCGCTCCTCCTCTTCGCGACGGCCGGGATGATGATCCTCGCGTCGGGCCTCGATCTGGTCACGCTCTTCCTGGGGATCGAGGTGCTTTCGATCCCTCTCTACATTCTCGCGGGCTACCGCCGCGACTCGGATGCCTCGAACGAAGCGGCGATGAAGTACTTCCTTCTCGGGGCGTTCGCCTCGGCGATTCTCCTGTACGGGATCGCGCTGATCTACGGCGCGGTCGGGACGACCAACCTGGTCCGGATCGCGGACGTGCTCGCGAACACCTCGGGCCCGCTCCCCGAAGGGCTCCTCTACGCCGGGATCGCGTTAATTCTGGTGGGGCTCGCTTTCAAGGTGGCGGCGGTGCCGTTCCACATGTGGACGCCCGACGTGTACGAGGGGGCGCCCACGCCCATCACCGCGTTTCTCTCCGCCGGCCCGAAGGCGGCCGCGTTCGCGGCGATCATCCGGACCTTCTTCCTGGGCTTCGGCCCGGTGCACGCCGAGTGGGACGCGGTGCTCTCGGTGATCGCGGTCCTTACGATGACCGTCGGGAACGTGGCGGCGATCGCGCAGACCAACGTGAAGCGCATGCTGGCCTACTCGAGCATCGCGCACACGGGGTACGTATTGATCGGCGTGGTCTCGGGCGGCGTGGTCGGCGGGACCGGGGCCGTCTTCTACCTGGTCGCCTACGTCGCGATGAACCTGGGCGCGTTCGCGATCATCGTTCTCCTGGAGTACGCGGGGAAGCGGGGCGACGAGCTCAAAGACTACGCGGGGCTCGGATTCCGCTACCCGATCCTCGGGGCGCTTCTGTCGCTCTTCATGATTTCGCTCTCGGGAATTCCGCCCACGGTGGGATTCGTGGGGAAGCTCTACCTGTTTGGCGGGGCCGTGCAGTCGGGGCACATCCTGCTCGCGATCCTGGGCGTCTTGAACAGCGCCATATCCATCTTCTACTACCTGCGCCTCCTGGTGCTCATGTACATGCGCGAGCCCCAGGAGGAGCTGCCGCCCATCCGCGTTCCTGTGGCATTTGTGCTGGTTCTGGTCATAACCGCGGCCGGGACGCTCCTGGCGGGAATCTTCCCGGGCACCTGGTTCGAAGCGGCGCGAGACGGGGTGCGCTCGCTGTTTACGTAGACACCAGAGCGAAACAGCGCATACTGGCCTTCCACTCGGGTCCCCCTGTGGAGGCAGACGATGTGCCGCGCTATCCCGCTCTCGCTCGTCATCGCACTCGTTCTAGCCCTGCCCGCCCCTTCAGCGGCCCAATACATGTACCTCGACGCGAACGGCGACGGGGTGAACACCGCTGCTGACGTGCTTGCTCCCGAAGGTCCGACGACGATCGATGTCTGGCTCGTGACGGACCACAACCGTGATGGTTCGGACGCGGTCTGTTCGTCGCATGACGGAGAGTTCACCATCAACTCCTACGAGGTGCTGCTACAAGCACGCGCCGGAACGGTCACGTGGGGCCCGTTCACCAATCACATGGATCAGTTCTCCAGCTACGTGCACGAGAGTCATTCGGCCGACGAATGGTACGGAGTTGCTGCTGGCGGAGTCATCCTGGCGCCGGGCCGCTATATGCTGTGCTCCCTGACAGCCACACGAGCATCAGGAACGCCGAGCGTGGCGCTCGAGCGCACTTCCCGGTTGCTCAACCGTTTCGTCGAGACATCGTTCGGCTGCATGTGTGGCGGTATTGACCAGGACAACACACTGAAACTGGGCTACGACTGGCTGGATGCCGATGGTCTGGCCTATGGTGGAGTGAACCATCCGCCGATCTTCGCGGCGATCCCGGGTCTTCAGGTCACGGAGGGGAGCGAAGCGTCGGAGAATATCTCCGCCGACGACCCAGACGGGTCCGCGCTGTTCTTTTCGAAGGTATCGGGACCCGCGTTCGTATCGG
>JANLXD010000082.1:0-4983 GCA_031364935.1 Candidatus Eiseniibacteriota bacterium | reverse complement strand
GGCCGAGCACGACGGCGCCGTGGTGCAGCGCATCACGATCATGAAGTAGGAAAGGACCCGAAGGGGTTCGACCGGTAAAAACGGCGGGCGGGGCGCGTAGAGCGCTCCGCCCGCCTTGCTTTGGGGCAGGGATGTGCGGAGAGTGTCTAGAACATCAGGCCGAACGTGACCGGTACGATGCGCGTGGAGCTCTTGTCGGTCAGGCTCGGGTCAAAGCCCTCGTTCGTATAGACGTTCTCGAGCCGAGCCTCGACGAATCCGTTCAAGCTCATCAGCTTGAACTCCAGGCCGGCGCCGCCGTCGATTCCGAACTTGGTCTCGTGCGCCTTGGTCTCGACGCCATTCGCGTCGAGCTTCCTCTCGATCCGGAAGGCTCCGACGCTCGCCGTGATATACGGGCGTATCGGGCCGATGCTCTTGCCGAGGGTGATGCCGCCCAGCCCCGAGAGAATGCTCCCCGTGCCGTCGGTGCCGGCGGGGACCTGGTCCAGGCTGAACTTCTGGTATCCGAGAGCGCCGCGGATGCCCACGGGAAGCACGGGCGGCTTCACCTTCACGAAGCCGCGGACGTTGAACCCCTCCTTGAGGGCGTTCTCGGCGTGGCCCACGGGGACGCTCGCGCCGCCGCCGACTCCAATCTGGATCATCTTGCCCGAGGCCCCAGGGAGCTGAGCCCCCGCAGGCGCCGCCACGAGGAATCCCACCGCGAGCACAGCGAAGATCGTTCGAATCATGGCCTTCCTCCTTTAGGTTCGCCGCCGCGCGAGCTCCAGCGCGTTGGATGGGCGGCAGAGATTCAGCCGTTAGCCGCCTCTTTGGATTCTTCGATCGGCGTGATCGGCGCCCAGGACTTTGCGTGCGGGGCGAACCACGAAAGAAGGAAGGACGCGGCCGCCAGGAGCAGACAGAGGCTGCCGACGGCCACGAAGAAGTAGAACGAGAGCGGATGGCGCCAGAGCGTGCTGAGCGCTTCCGCGCCCAAGGCGAGGAGCATGAAGAACGCCGATCTCCGGATTCTGCCGTAGCTGGTGATCAGCCCCTTCATGAACCCGCCCTGGGACTGGGGACCACGGTGTTGCCGGTGGGGACTCCCGTGGCGCTGTCGCCCGGCGCCCCCGCGGGCGGAACGACGGCCATGTCGCGCATGTGGTGGACCAGCTCGTGGCATCCGCTTCTCATACACGACGTCTTGCCAGCTTTGATCGCGGCGAGCGAGACGCGCGGCCCCTGGTGGGCCTCGGCGTCTTCGAACGAGCTCGCGCCGAGATGGCACCGGAGGCAGTCGCGGTTTTTGTAGCGGCTCGCCATGCGGATCGTCGCCGGGACCGTGCCGAAGTAGGTCTCGAAGACGTATCTCGTGGCGCGCACCTTCGCGTGAAGGTCGCCCGACAACCCGTAGTTCGAGTGGCACGAGACGCAGGCGCGCTCCGGCGGCACCAGATGATTCCGGAAGTGGGAAGCGGGCAGCGACGCGGCGTCCTGGGTCTGGAGACTCTTCCCGTAGTCGGTCATGACGTGGCAGGAGAGGCAGTAGCCTGTCGTCGCGGCATGCTCCACGTGCGCCGAGTAGCCGCTGTAGAGCGCGAGCGCCGGCACCAGAAAGAGCGCGGCCAGCCCGAGGACCTTTCCCTCCAGCGACCGGAAGATCTCCGGGCGCAGAATCAGGAGCAGGAGGAGAAGCGCCGCGAACCCGATCTGGGCATAGAGGACAAGCGTAGAGGACAGCATGCCGGATACATCGTCATTCCACGGGGGCTGCTTTACCCGTATGATGTCCGGTCTAAGTTTGTCATGCTTCGCTCGTTGCGCCCGTAGCTCAGCTGGATAGAGCGTCTGCCTCCGGAGCAGAAGGCCAGGGGTTCGAATCCCTTCGGGCGCACCACTTCACCTATGAGCGATCCAAAACCGAAGTTCCGATGGACGGAGCGGCGCGTCGCGCGCCTGGTCACGATGGTCGCGAGCGCGGCGGTCGTGGCGGCCGACATCGGTCTCTTTTTCGTCTACCGGCAACACGCGGCGGCCTTTCCTCCGCCGTGGCACTCCCTCATCCCCGTCGCCATCGCCGGCATCCTCCTCTTCGCCGCTGTCCGCTTGCGCCGCCAGATTCGCCTCTTCCGGCAGGATATGTAGCCGCTCCGAGCTGGGGCACGGAGATTGCTTTGATCCACAGCGTGACTCCACGCCCATTCAGAACCATGCATCCCGCAATGGATGAGATCGCGGGAAACGAATTGTTTTTTACCACCCTGCAGGAAATTACCAGCCTGATCAACGGCGGCAGGGCGCAGGAGACCATCTTCGAGTCTGTCCTCTCGTGCGCGCTCCACATGCTCCAGGCGCAGGCGGTCTTCCTCGTCACCGTGGAGAGCGGGCGCATCCGGAAGTTCGCGCGCCGCCGCGGCAACGACGGACAGCTTCAGCCGCTCGAGCGCTACGAGCTGCCCAGCCACGCGGGGATCAGCCGCTGGGTGCTCCTCGAGGGAGAGCCGGTGCACGTGCCCGACGTGGGCACCGACCCACGCTACCACCCGAGCATGGATTCGCTGCCGGGGCTCCGCACCTCCGCGGTCATCGCGGCGCCGCTCAAGGTGCGCGACGCGGTGCTGGGCGTTCTGGTCGCGGTGAATCGCCTGGAGGCGACGCCGTTCGAGACGCGCCACGTGCGCGTGGTCTCGCTCCTCGCCAACCAGACGGCCATCGCCATCGAGAACGGAAAGCTCTACCGGCGCGCCGAGCAGCTCGCCATCACCGACGATCTCACGCAGGTCTACAACTACCGATTCTTGAAGATGGCGCTCCGACGCGAGGTGAAGCGCGCCGCTCGCTTCAGCCAGACGTTCTCGGTGCTCATGGTGGACGTGGACAATCTGAAGCACTACAACGACCAGAACGGCCACCTTCGCGGGAGCGAGGTGCTCCGCACCGTGGCGCAGATCGTGGTGCGCGAAGCGCGGTCGATCGACCTGGTCGCCAAGTACGGCGGCGACGAATTCGTGGTGATCCTCCCGCAGACCACGCGCGAGGGAGCGATCGTGCTGGCGGAGCGGGTGAAGGTCGCCGTCGAAAGCACCGCGTTTCCGCTCGTGCCGCCGGGCGTGATCACCGTAAGCCTGGGCGTCGCCACCTATCCCGCGAACGGGATCACCGCGGGAGAGCTGCTCGAGGGCGCGGACATCGCTCTCTACGCGGCGAAGCAGTCGGGGAAGAACCGCGTCGAGACCGCCGGCCACGATCCCGACGACGAGCCGCGCACCCGCGGGCCCAATCCGTACGACATCCCTCCGGCCTCCGGGGAATCGCTTTGACATGCGCCCCGGCCGCCGATAAGGTGGCCGCGTGCTCGTGGCGCTCCACGACCCCCTCCTCGTTCTCGCTTCCGTTCTAGCGGTCTTCGCGCTTCTCGTCGGAGCACGCACGGCCTCGTCGCGGGGCGTCTCTTCCACCACGGTGCGCCGGTCGCTGCACGCGGCCATCGGACTCTGGACCGCGTTCGCCGCGTATCTTTTCCTTCGCCTCGGCTGGGCACTCGTGCCGCCCCTCGCCTTCCTCGCGGCCAATGCGTCCGGTCGGACGGGTATCCTGGTGCCCGCACTCGAGCGCGAGGGAGATCCCGGATGGAAGCGCGGGCTCTGGACCTTTCCGCTCGGCGTCGCGGCCGTGTACGCCAGCTTCTGGAACGACCCGGGGCGCGCACCCGTCATCGCGGGCTGCCTCGCGCTCGCTCTCGCCGATCCGGCGGCCGCGTGGGTGGGAAAGCGTCTGGGGCAGCGCCGGCTCCGTCCGCTCGCCCTGGGGCGCACGCTCGAGGGATCGCTGGCCTTCTTCGTGGTCGCGACCCTCGCCGTGGGCGCGGTCGCGGCGTGCCAGGGAAATGCTGTCCATGCGGTTCGGATGGCGGTCGTCTGCGGCGCGGCGGGGGCGGCGGTTGAAGCGCTGTCGCCGGCGGGGTGGGACAACGCCGTCATTCCCGTGGCCGTCGGCGCGGCGTATCACTTTCTCTCGTGAGCGGGACGCCGTTTCTCTGGGGCCTCGGGCTCGCGCTCCTCGGTGCGGCGCTCGTGCTGGCCACGAGGCAGGGGACTCTGGGAGCGGCCCTTCTGGGATTCGTCGTCTCGATGCTGATCGTACTGGGATTCGGGCCGGGCGCCATGGCGCCGGTCGCGCTCTTCGTGCTGGGGTCGGGCCTCCTCACGCGGCTGGGGCGCCGGCGTAAGGAAGAACTGCGGGCCGCGGAGCCGGACCGGGGCCGCCGGCGCGCCGTGCACGTCGCCGCCAAGCTGGGCGTGCCCGCGCTGCTCGGGCTGGCGGCCGCGCTCCAGCCCGAAATCCGCGTGGTGGCCGGCACCGGCGCGGCTGCCGCGTTGGCGGCGGCCTTCGCTGACACCGCGGCCACCGAGGTCGGTCCGCTCGCGGGAGGGCCGGTGGCGCGTCTTCAAGGAGCGCGCTGGGCGCGCGCCGCGCACGGCGCGCCGGGAGGCGTGAGCGCGGCGGGACTCGCGGCGGGTGCCGCGGCGGCGCTTCTTACCGCGACCCTCGCGTGCGTGGTCGGCATGGGCGTCTCGCAGGCCGCGCCGCTCCTTGCATTCGCGGCGGGATTCGGCGCGATGCTCGTCGAAAGCATCGTGGCCGGCACGGAGGCGGGGCGGCGCCTGGGCCACTTCGGCCGGAACGCGCTTTTGTCGGTGCTCGCCGCGGCAGGCGGGTGCACGCTCGCCGTGACGGCCGTCGGACGGGGAACGGGATGAGCGCGCGAGAGAGGGAGGACAAGATGGCGATCGAGATCGCGTGCGTCGTGGGCGCGCGGCCGAATTTCATGAAGATGGCGCCCGTGTTCGAGGCGCTTCGCCGCTATCCGCGGCTTCGCCCGACGCTGATCCACACCGGGCAGCACTACGACCAGGCCATGTCGCGCGTCTTTTTCGACGAGCTGAAGATGCCGCCGCCCGACGTGAACCTCGAGGTCGGCTCGGGCACCCACGCCGT
>JANLXD010000068.1:0-2535 GCA_031364935.1 Candidatus Eiseniibacteriota bacterium | reverse complement strand
TGCGGCTGGGCGCGCTCCCCAACGGTGGCAACGGCTCCTCCCCGCCGAAGCACCCGGCCGGCGTTCCCGCGGCGCTCACCGCCAAGGTGGAGGCGGCGGGATGAGCTTTCGACGGCTGGCCGCCACGTTCGGAGTCGAGCTCCGCCACTCGTTCCGCCGCCCGCTCTTCTTCGTATTCACCTCCCTCATCCTGCTCACGTCCTGGGGTCTCTCGACCGGCGGCGTGCAGATTTCCTCGGGCGACAGCTCGGTCGGCGGCACGAAGGCGTGGATCACGTCCGAGTTCGCGCAGACCCAGACGATGACCTACGTCACGCTTCTCTATTTCGTCTTCTTCGTCGCCATCGCCGCGGGACTCACGCTGCTCCGCGATCGGGAGACGAAAGTGGACGTGATCCTCCAGTCCACGCCGCTCACGGCGCAGGAGTACGTCTGGGGGCGCTTCCTCGCCGTGATGTTCAGCGGTCTCCTGCTTCTTCTCTGGCAGGCAGCCACCGCGGCGCTGTTCAACCACGTGATCCCGAACGGTTCGGCCCAGGAGATCCGCGGGCCCTTCTCCTGGGCACACTACCTGCGCCCCGCCCTGCTGATCGGGCTGCCGTTCCTGATCTTCTTCGGCGGGCTGTGCATGCTGATCGGCGAAAAGACGAGAAGCGCGGTGCTCGTTTTCCTGGCCCCGATCGCGGCGCTCCTCCTCTGCGGCTTCTTCCTCTGGACCTGGGCTCCCTCGTGGCTGGACTTCCGAGTGAACCAGCTTCTACAAGTGATCGAGCCCACCGGGTACCGGTGGCTCAACGAGACGCATCTCAAGGTGGACAAGGGCGTGGAGATCTACAACACGCGGCCGGTGCCGTTCGACGCGCTCTTCTGGCTAAATCGAGTGTGGCTGCTCGCGCTGGGTCTGGGCTCCGTGCTCCTCGTGCAGCGGTCGGTCGCGCGATCGATGCGGGGCGCCGAGGGCGCGCGGGCGCGTCAGAAGGCCGCCCTCGCCGCCGCGCCCCCGACGGCCCCCGCTCCTTGGGAGGACGCGCCGGCCAAGTCGCCGATCCAGGGCCTGGGCATGGCGAGCGGCATCCCTTCGTTTTTCCGCACGGTAGGCGCGGTCGTTTCGGTCGAGCTTCGGGAAGTGCGCCGCTCGGCGGGACTCTATCCCTTCATCCTGATCATCCTGGTGCAGGTGCTCGGGAACTCGCTTCTCGCGGTCGGCATGTTCGACACGCCGGTCCTGATCACGCCGGGGACCAGCGCCGTCGCGCTCGCGAACCAGCTCGCCACCCTGGTCTGCCTCCTTCTCACGTTCTACACGGTCGAGTCGCTCGAGCGCGAGCACGCCACGGGCATCGCGTCGGTCCTCTACGCGGCGCCGTTCAAAACCGGAGCGCTGCTCGTGGGGAAGGCACTGGCGAACAGCGTGGTCGGGGCGGTCGTCCTGATGGCGTGTCTGGCGGCGAGCTGGATCGCGATGCAAATCCAGCACACCGTCTCCTTCTCCCTGGGCCCGTACGTCCTCGTCTGGGGGCTGCTCCTCATCCCCACGTTCTTCGTGTGGACCGCCTTCATCACAGCCGTGTATGCCGCCGTGGGGAACCGATACGCGGCCTATGCGGTGGCGTTCGTGGCCCTGGCCTACAGCGGCTACCGCGCCCTGTCGGGCAAGCTGAGCTGGGCCGGGAACTGGCCGCTCTGGGGCGTCCTCCGGTGGAGCGACCTCGGCGCATTCGAGCGGGACCGCGGCGCGCTCATCCTGAACCGCGTGATGGTCCTGGGCGCGGCCCTGCTCTTCACGGCGCTCGCGGTGCGCCTCTTCCGGCGTCGCGGCGGGGACGCGGTGCGCACGATCCACCGGCTCGCTCCGGGGCCGCTGATGCGCTCCGCGCTTCGGCTGGCGCCCTTCGCGGTCGTGCCCGTCTGCCTCTGGGCCACGCTTCTCTTCCAGGTGAGCCAGGGTCCGGGCGGCGGTGCCGCCAAGAAGGCGCGCAAGGATTACTGGGCAAAGAATCTCAAGACGTGGATGGACGCGCCGCTCCCGGACATCGCACGGGCCGACGTCGCCTTGAAGGTCGATCCCAAGAAGAATCTCCTGGAGAGCCGGGGGACGTTCGCGCTGGTGAACAGCCTCGACACGACGCTCGCCCAGGTGCCGCTGACGGGCGGGATCGAGTGGAAGGACGTCTCCTGGACGATGAACGGGCACGAGTACAAGCCCGAGGACTCGAAGCGCCTCTACGTGTTCACGCCGCCGCGCCCCCTCGCGAAAGGGGACAGCGTGGTGATTGGCTGGAAGTTCACGGGCCGCATCCCCTCGGGGATCAGCAAGAATGGCGGGAGCATCGATGAATTCATCCTCCCGTCGGGCGTCGTGCTCACCGGCTTTACGCCCAGCTTCCTTCCGGTGATCGGCTTCATGGAGGACGTGGGGGAGACCAAGGAGAACAAGACCGACCCGCGGCGCTACCCGCGCGACTACTGGAAGGGGATCACGCCGGCCGGATACGGCGCGACCTCCTGGTTTCCCGCGCGGATCGCGGTGACCGG
>JANLXD010000057.1:0-2840 GCA_031364935.1 Candidatus Eiseniibacteriota bacterium | reverse complement strand
CGGGCAACGGCATCGTGCCTTCCAGCCTCCTGACCGGCGTCACCGTCGGCAGCGGCACGACCGTTTATCTACGCAAGACCGCGCTCGAGACCTCCGGCGCCGAGATCTCCCTCCCCTTGACGCTGCCCGCGCTCATCGAGGGGGGCCAGAGCCTCGGATTGACCTTCCGACTCGATATTTCCTCCTCCGCGACCCAGCCCAACTTCCGCGTCGTGATCGCGGACAGCACGTGGCTGACCACCGAGGACGCCAACAGCGGCGCGCCGGTGACCGCGCGCCTTCAAGGATCGGCGTACCCCATCCGGTCCTCGCTCGGACGAATCGTCAGCGAAGCGACGAGCCTCCAGGTCGCGTCGCAGCCGTTAACGGCCCTACGGGTCGGGCGCGGCGAGCCCGGCGATACTCTCCTCACGCTTCGCGTCGAGAATCCCGGCCTGGATGGAATCACCTCGGACGTTCGAATCTCCTCGTTCGACATCGGGCTCACCGACACCAACGGCGTCGCTCTGGCGCGGCCATCCGAACACCTGGGTCGGATCCGAGTGCGAACGGCGTTCCAGGTCCTGACGGACCGCACGGTCCTCGCGACGGACGGCGCCACCCTGACGCTGGTCTTGAGCCCGGCTCTCTCGGTCCCCGTGAACACGCCACTCGATCTCTTCATCCTCGGAGACATCGCAGCCGACGCGGCGCTCGGCGCGTTCCGGATGCAACTTGGCGACAGCGCATCGTTCGATGCCCGGGATGCCGGGACGGGGTCCAACGTACCAGCGGTCTACGCGACTACTCCCGTGTCTGGCCCCGTGGTGACAGTGGAGGACGCGGCGGACACGCTCCTCGTACGGGGTACGCCCCGGTTTCTTCCGCAGATCACCGTGGGTCAGACGGACGTTCTGGCCCTCACCGCGGTGCTTCGCCATCCCGGACTCCCCGGGACGTCGCGCATCCGCGTCGACTCGCTACTCGTCCAGTGCCGAAACGAGTCGCGGCTACCGCTGATCCCTTCAACCTATCTCTCTCGGGTGCGGATCAACTGGAACGGGGTCGAGATCGCCAACCGCCCGGATCCTCCCAACTTCGGCGGCACCGTCCCGATGTCGCTTCCCGGCCCGCTACTCGAGCCCGGCGATAGCGCGCTCGTCGAAATCCTGGTCGACATCTCTCCAAACGCGCCGGAGGGCTTCCTCGAGCTGATGGTGTTCGAGACGGGGATCCGCGCCGTCGATTCGAACCTGGATCTTCCGACGACGATCACCGCATATAGCGGCTCGGAGTTTCCACTCGCTTCCGGCCTCACGCGGCTGGTCCCGCCGGCGCGGGAGCTGGTCGCCGACTTGAGAGACCGCATGCCAGCCGCGCTGGCTGCCGACGGGGACACGGTCCGAGTGGCGGTCCTCACGCTGGAAAACACCGCGGCGTCGAACTCGGACTCGATCTATGTCAACCGCCTGGTCCTCATGGCGAGCGATCGCGACTTCGCGGCGTTGCCCGTCGGCTCCGCGGCAGGAAGGGTCCTCGCCAAGGTGGACGGATCGATCTGGGCCACGAGCGGGGCCTTGAGCACAGACTCCACGACGGCCACCTTGGCGGCCGCGTCGCGGCTCGCGGTTCGGCCCGGCGGAAGCGTCAGCCTCGAGCTTTTCGTGGTGCTTCACACCAATCCGACCTGGCGGACGTTGCGCGTCGGGTTGAACGCGGCGGGCGTCGGAGTGATCCAGCCCGGGGGCGCTCTCCTCCAGATCCAGGTCCAGCCTGCCACGGGCCGCGCCTTTCCCATGTGGACCGAGGCCGGGAGCGTCAGCGGTCTCTCCCTTCGAGCGAGCTACTCGAATTTCCCCAACCCATTCGCCGCGGGACGCGAGCCGACCTCCTTCGCGTACTACCTCCGCGAGGCCGGCCGGGTAACGCTTCGAATCTTCGCGGCCGACGGCGAGCCGGTGGCGACGCTCGCGAAGAACGCGGGACGTCCCGCCGGAATGAGCCAGATCGATCTCTGGGACGGCAGAAACGGACAAGGAAAGGTCGTCCGAAACGGCGTCTACATCGCCGAGCTCGACGTTTCCTTCGACAGCGGCGGGAGAGATCGAGTGCGCCGCAAGGTTGCGGTGGTCCGATGACGCTGCGTCCCCGAACCGTGGCGCTCCTCACGGCTCTCGCCTGTGGGCTTGCTCTCCATGTTGTCCTGGCGGCGCGCGTCGATGCCGCCGACGACGGCGGAACGCGCTCCTTCTTTGCTTCGGGCGCAGGCACTCGCGCCCTGGGCATGGGTGGCGCGTTCACGGGCGTCGCGGACGACGCGAGCGCGATCCTCTGGAATCCGGCAGGCCTCGGGCGTCTCCAACGAATGGAAGCCCAGGCTGTCCACACCGAGTACGCGGCGCTCGGCTCGAGCGAGGACTATCTCTCCTTCGCACTACCCGATTGGCGTTGGGGCGCGATGGGGATCTCCCTGCGCCATTTCGGCGTGGACGGCATCGAGCGGCGGGACGAGCGGAATCTCCTCCTGGACAGCAACCTCTCCGACGCCGAGACCGAAATCACGCTCGGCTTCGGGCGATCGATCAGCGACGTGCTGGGCATCGGGGCCGCGGTCAAGCTCCAGCGCCAGAGCCTGGCCGGATTCAGCGGAGGCGGCTTCGGCGCTGATCTGGGAGTGCTCCTCCGTCCGTCCGCACTGGTCCGATCCCGATGGGCCTGGGCGGACCGCGTGACCGTCGGCCTCTCGGTGCGGAACGTGATTCAGCCCTCGATCCGCCTGGACCAGGAGACCGTGCGGGATCCGGCCGTGACCCGAACCGGAATCGCTTACGAGGTTCCGCTGCGCGCCGGCCGGCGAGCGC
>JANLXD010000044.1:0-6387 GCA_031364935.1 Candidatus Eiseniibacteriota bacterium | reverse complement strand
CAGCGGGAACAGGATCAGCGTGGTCGCGAGCGGCTTCGCGATGGAGTACGCGAGGAAGAGGACCGGGTCGGCCCAGTTGGCCTCGACTTGCCAGCCCAGCCACGCCGCCGCGCGGGTCACCTCCCAGAAGCGCTTCATCCGCCGCGAATCGTCAGGCGCCCCTCGCGCTTCCCCAGCGTCTCCATCAAGAGGAGCGACCTGTGGGCGAGGAACAGAAAGAGCGCGAAGAGCGCGATCTCGATGGGCGGGATCCAGACGAGCGGGACGAACCCGTGCGCTTCCTTCCCGTAGAAGATCTGGCGGATGCCGTCCAGCCCCAGCGTGATCGGAAGCAGCGCAGCGAGCCCGCCCACGAACGCGCCCAGGTAGCGCACCGGGAAGTAGAACCCCGAGAGCAGGTAGACGGGCTCCTGGAAGAGCGTGACGGTGTGCCAGGCCGAGCGACCCCAGAGCAGGAAGACGCTGCTCATGATCATCCCCAGCGCGTACACCGCGGCGAGCGTCAGGAAGAAGAGGCCCAGCGCGGCCGGGATCCGGTCGAGCGGAATGGGGACATGGAAGAGGAAGTATCCGCCGAGAAGGATGGCCAGCGCGCGCGTCGTGGTCATGGCGATGCCGCCGAGCGCCATGCCGAGGAGAATGCTCATCCGCGACACCGGGGTGATCAGGTAGAGCTGGAGCTGCCCCTGCTCTTTCTCCCAGAAGAACTGGCTGGCCATGCTCCAGAGCACGTTGTTCCAGTAGGCGGTCATGGCGCCGCCCAGGACCACGAAGGCTTCGTAGATCCGCGGCGCGTGAAGCCCGCGGTAGACGAGGACGAAGGCCGCCATCGTGAGGAACGGGAAGACCGTCTCTCCCACCACCCACGAGGTCTCCCGCCACGACGCCACGACACGCACGCGCGCACGGGCCAGCACGGCGGCCAGATTCACGCGCAGCGTTTCGCGGAGGTCCTCGCGCGAGGTCACGACGCTCCGTCGGCCGACGCGTCGTCGTCCAGGCCGCGGCCCACCTTGTGGATGAAGACCGTCTCGAGCGTGGGCTCCATCTTCGTCAGGTGAAGGACGGGATGGCCCGAGGACTTGAGCCGCCCCAGCACTTCCCCGATCACCTGGTCCTCGTCCACCACCACGCGCACTTCGATCGCGCCCGTGCCGGGCTGGGCGTGGTGGGACAGGGAGCGCACCCCGCGGATCGTGGCCAGGCCGTCGAGCCCCGTCGCGCCCGATCCGATGGAGAGCTGGAACACCGGTTCCTCCGGCACCGCGCGCTTCAAGGCGCGCGGCGTGTCGAGCGCCAGGATCCGCCCACGGTCGATGATCGCCACGCGACCGCACAGCTCGTCGGCCTCCATCATGTAGTGCGTCGTGAGGAGGACCGTCCGGTGCGGCCGCTCCCGGACCCACCGCGCGATGAAGGCGCGAACCTGGCGGGAGGCTTCCACGTCCAGCCCCAGCGTCGGCTCGTCGAGAAAGATGATCTCCGGATCGCTCATGAAGCCGCGCGCGAAGTTGAGCTTTTGCTTGGTGCCGGTCGAGAGGCTGGAGAGCCGCGTGTCGGCCTTGTCGACCAGGCCCGTGATCTCCATCAGCTCCGCCGCGCGGGCGCGCGCCACCGGGCCCGGAACACCGTAGAAGCGCGCGAAGAGATGGAGCGTCTCGCGCACGGTCAGGATGCCGTACCCAGAAGTGTCCCCGCCGGAGACGAGGTTGATCCGCCGGCGGACGTTCAGCGGATCGTCCGCCACGTCGAAGCCGGCCACCTCGGCGCGGCCGGACGTGGGCAGGAGCAGGGTCGTGAGGATCTTGATCAGCGTGCTCTTCCCGGCCCCGTTCGGGCCGAGGAGGCCGAAGCACTCCCCCCGCTCGACGACGAGGTCCACGTTTTCGAGCGCGCGGACCAGCGGAGCGCGGCGCGACTTGAACTCGCGCGAGAGTGCGGTGGTCCGGATGGCCGCGCCGTCGCGAGCGCCCGCCACCTCCCGAGCGGCCGTCACTGGCCGAGGAGCCTGTCGAGAGCCTTCTGAACCGGGTTCGCGACCGAGTCCCGCTTCGCCGCGGAGTCACGTGGAGCCGGGTTCGCCGCGCGAGCGCTGTCGGGCACCGCGGGCGGAGGGGTCGCGGCCGGTGGTTTCGGGGGAGGCTTGGGCGGCGCCTTCTTCCTGCCGAAGAGCTGCTCCAACAGTCCGCCGCCTCGGGAGCCGCCCGAGCCCGCCGCGCTGTCGGCGGCGGCCGCACTGTCGCGGCGCCCACCGCCCAAAAACTTCGTGAGCTCGTCCTTGATGAGCTGAGTTCCCGCCTCCGCGATGAGGCGCCCCGGGCGAACAGTCACCTTGGGGGCGAGCGCCGTGCCCGTGATCTTGACCTCGACGGGGATGCGTCCCTCGGCGTCCTTCGCGTAGCGGGCGAGCTGCGCGAGGAACCCGCCGCCCGCTACCCGCGAGGGAGCCAGGCGCAGCAACGCGTCCAGGTCGAGCGTCTGGTCGAAGCCGAGCGCGCCCGACAGCGAGAAGAGATCGCGCCCCAGGTCGCCCGTGGTCTTGTCGAGGAGGAGCTTTCCCTGCTCGATCCGCGCGGCGTGCGTGATGAGCTGGAACGGGACGTCCGGCGGCGCGTCCGCGCCCAGCGTTTCGCGGAGCTGCCGGAGCGCCGGCGACTGCTTGATCACGCCGCGCTCGAGCGTCCCCGCAACCGTTCCCCTCATCGAAGACGCCGCCTGCGGCCCCGGAAAGCCCGGCCCGGAGAGGTTGACGATATCGGTGAGCGTTCCGGTCACGGGCAGGCGCACCGGCAGGAACCCCGCCACCACGTCCTCGACCGGGACCTTCGTGAGATCCAGGTGCATGGTGAACGAGGGGCGAGCGCCGATGCCGATGATGTCCAGGGCTCCCTTCACCGACCCACCACCGATCGTGCCGCTGATCGGGTCCGCGACCAGCTTCCCTTCCGCGAATCGCACGGGCGCCGACACGTCGCGCACCACCAGGCCGCGATTTCGAAGCTCGCCCACGTGCATGGTCGCCACGATGACCGGGATGGGGGCCTGCGAGGGTTTGCCACCCGGAGCGCCCGGTACTCCTCCATCCAGGCCGTTCGAGCCCAGCGTCCACTCCTCGGCGACCAGGCGGTCCACTTTCACGTCGAACGTGCCGCTCCGGATGGCGCCCATCACCACCTTGCCCGTCACGTTCGCCGTGCTCGATCCCACCACCGCCTGAAGCGAGGTGACGTTGGCCGCCGCGCGGTCGCCAGTCACGGCGAACGTGAGCCGGCGGATCGGACGGGCGAGCCCCGGCATCGTGCCGCTCATCCCCGTGCCCGTCAGGGTGTACGCCAGCCCCAGGGGCGCGGGCGGGTGCATGACGAACGTGCCCCGGCACTCCACGTTTCCCGAATTCCAGCGCGGGCCGTTCGCGGCGAGGCCGTTCAGCCGCTCCGCGGGCGCGCGCCCGTAGAAGGAGCCGCCGATCTCGCCGCCCGGCTTCGTCGCGCCGCGCGCCTCCGCCGTGAACGTGATCCCGCCACCGAACCCCTCGGCGCGGCCGACGAACGTCTGATCCGAGCCGCTCGACCAGGACACGCTCGCCTGATCAATCGCGAAGGTGTTCGACTCGGCGCTCACCGACAGAGGCTTCAGGGTCAGCCTTCCTTCGTGGGTCATGTCGCGCGGCGTGCCGCCGATGCGGATGTCCCACGAGACCGTCGCGCTGAACGAAGCGGTTGACTTACCGGCCAGCGCGCGCAGGCTGGGATCGGAGGAGCGGACCGTCTGCGGGCCGCCCGACGCGCGCAGGGCGAGCTGCGCCGGAGCGGGATCGGGAGGCAGGCGGATCTCTCCGGTGATTGCGCTGATCAGGGGGCCCAGCTCGGCGCTGCCTTCGGTGACCACGAGCCTCCGTCCGCCGTCTCGCGAGTCGAGCGCCGCCTTCAGCTTGAGGGGCGACGGAAGGGCGAGCAGCGGGCTCCTCGCCTCGGGCTTCCAGTACAGGCTGTCGGCCGTCGCTTCCAGGCGGATCGCGCGGGGGCGGTCGAGCGTGCCGTCGAACTCGGCGCTCCCAGAGACGCGCCTCAAGTCGTACCCCGTCCCCAGGGGGTCGCGCGTCCGGATCGACACGCCTTCCATCTCCACGCGCGGCAAGTACACGTGCGTGCGCGATGACTTCGACTCCCCGGGCGTGGACGGCGTCGGCGCCCGGTCGGTGAGCACGATGCCGCCCCCCTTGATCCGCGCGCCGTCCACTTCGATGCGCCGGAAGAGAAGCGGGAAGAGCTTGAACTTCACGAACGCCTCGGGCAGACGCGCCTGGACCCGGGGCGGACCGGTCTCCGGCATGCGCAGCTCAAGATTCTCCACGGTGACGCCGAGCGAGCCCCGCTGGAACGCGGGCGTGAGCTTGGACCAGCGGACTTGCGCGTTGCTCGTCCGGGCGGCGAGCCGCCGCGCCTCCTGCTGGATGAAGTCGCGCGGCATGAGCACCCACGCCGCGGCGAAAAGAACGAGCACGAGGCCGATCGCGACGCCGACCGCGGCCAGAGCCAGGCGGAGCGGCTTGGGCCACCCCGCGATCCGGCTGCGGACGACGGTCATCGGGGCGACCCCGATTGGGCGTAGAAGGCGCGGATGGCGGCCGCGACGCGGCCCACTTCCCCTTCCGTGAGGCCCGGGAATAGCGGAAGGGAGAGCACCTCGGCGGCGGCCCGGTTCGAGACAGGGAACGGATCCGCGCTCCATCCCTGCTCGGCAAAGACGGGCTGGGCAGGCAGCGGGATCGGATAGTAGATGCGCGTCCCGATCCCACGTCCGGCCAGCCAGCTTTGAAGCGCGTCGCGCCCCGGCGCGCGAATGGTGAACTGATGGTAGGTGTGCCGCGCCCCGTGGGGCTCCTCCGGGAGCGTCACCGGCACTCCCGCGAGCGCTTCCCTGTAGAACGACGCCAGCGAGCGGCGCGCCTCCGTCCACCCCGTGAGATGGCGGAGCTTCGTTCGGAGGAATGCCGCCTGCAGCGCGTCGAGCCGCGCGTTGGTGCCGAGGGCCGTGTGGCGGTAGTTCCCCGCGTCGCCGTGCACCCGGAGAAGGCGCGCGCGCGCGGCCAGGTCGTCATCCTCGGTGAGGATCGCGCCCGCGTCTCCCAGGGCGCCCAGATTCTTCGTCGGAAAAAAGCTCAGCGTCGCGCCGGCCGTGGTCGCGCCGACGGGGCGCCCCTCGTCGCTCGCCCCGATCGCCTGCGCGGCGTCCTCGAGAAGCGGAATGCCGCGGCGCTCGGCGAGCGCCCGAAGCGGCGCCAGCTCGCAGGCGAGACCGTAGAGGTGCACGGTGAGGATCGCCCGCGTGCGCGTCGTGATGGCCGCCTCCGCGGCCTCGGGCGAGAGCCCGAAGCGCGAGGGCTCGATGTCCGCGAAAACCGGTCGTGCGCCGGCCGCGACGACGGCGCTCGCGGTGGCGAAGTAGGTGAACGCGGGCACCACCACCTCGTCCCCGGCCCCCACGCCCAGCGCGGCGAGGGCGATCGAGATGGCGGACGTGCCCGAGGAGACGCCGATCGCGTGCCGCACGCCCGACGCCGCCGCCAGCTCGCGCTCGAACGCGTCGTGCTCCGCGCCCAGGATGAATTGCCCCGACGCGAGCACGCGCTGAAAGTCGGCCGCCAGCGCGGCCGCCAGAGGCGCGTGGGTGCGCGAGAGGTCGAGGAGCGGGACGGGCGGATCGGCCACGGGACTCTTCACGGGCTAGCCACGGTTTTCCGCCGCTTCGGCGGCGAGGCGCGCGCCGTGGGCCGCCTTCAGGTCGGCGAGGAGCGAATCGCGCTTCGCGTAGAGGCGCTTGAGCGGGCGCTCGGCGTGCTTCGAAAGCGCGTAGGCGGTCAGGATCGGGAGCGCCACGGTGCTGTCCACGTAGGCAACGACAGCGTCGGGGAGCTTGTCGGGATCGATCTTGCCCCACGACACAGCCTCGCCGGGCGTGGCGCCGGACAGCCCGCCGGTGTCGGCGCGCGCGTCCGTCACCTGCAGGAAGTAGTCGTGACCCGCTTCGTCCAGGCCCAGCACTTCCTGGATCTGCGGCTCGGTCTGGAGCGCGAAGTTCTTGGGCGATCCGCCGCCCAGGATCAGGATGGCGCTCTTTCCGCCGGAGCGCTTCGCGCCGTAGACAATGGCCGCGGTCTCGTTCACGTCGCGGAAGATGTCCCACTGGATCGGCTCCCCTTCCAGCGCGAGGGCCGCGGCGTTCATCCCGATCGAGGAGTCGCCGGGGGACGAGGTGTAGACGGGCACTTCCAGCCGGTGCGCGGCGGCGACGAGGGAGATCTCCCCCTGCCCCAGCGCGCGCTCCCGCTCCACGACGTAGCGGCCCACGCGGTAGTGGAATTCCGCGGTGCTCATGGGATGGCGG
>JANLXD010000009.1:0-3509 GCA_031364935.1 Candidatus Eiseniibacteriota bacterium | reverse complement strand
GCGCCGCGGCGCGCTACCAGATCACCGACAGGATCAGCGCGTGGGGCGACATTGGCGCCGGCTTCCGTGCGCCAACGCTCAACGAGCTGTACCGTCAGTTCAGGGTCGGTACCGTGCTCACGCTGGCGAACGAGACCGACCAGCCGCGTCGGATCAGCGCCTTCAGCTACAACGAGTGGCGGCTCTCGTCGCCGCGTGAGGGGGAGCAGGTTTACGTGCGGACCGAGCTGGACGCCGGCACGTCCGCGCTCCTGGCCGAGAATCCCTACAACCAGGAGTTCCGCGGGCGCGTCGCCTTTGCGCACACCAGCGCATTGACCTCCGCCACCGCGGACCGGCTGGAGTTCCTGGGCCGGAACGGCTCGATGACACGGCCGGCCGCGCTGATGCGCCCCACGCTTTCGAACACGTTTGGAGCGGGGCTCGATCCCTGCGCCGCGCTCCAGGCGGCGTTCGAGCTGATGCCGGGAGAGACGCGCCAGGTCGTGTTCCTGCTCGGACAGGGCGCGGACCGGGACGCGGCTTTGGGCCTGGTGCGGCAGTACGGCACCGTCCCCGCCGCGCTCGCGGCGCTGAAGGACGTGGAGAAGTACTGGGATGGGCTCCTGGGCAGCGTCGAGATCCACACGCCCGACGACTCGTTCGACCTCCTGATGAATCGCTGGCTTTTGTACCAATCGCTGTCGAGCCGCATCTGGGCGCGCACGGCCTACTATCAGCCCGGCGGCGCGTTCGGCTTCCGCGACCAGCTCCAGGACGTCATGGCCCTCCCGTTCGCGGCCCCCGGCGTCTACCGCGAGCACCTGCTGCGGGCCGCGAGCCGCCAGTTCACCGAGGGGGACGTTCAGCACTGGTGGCATGACCACACCGGCGCCGGCGTGCGGACGCGCTGCTCCGACGATCTCTTGTGGCTCCCGTTCGCCGTGGCGCGCTACGTCGAGACGACCGGGGATCGCGCCATCCTGGCGGAGCGCGTGCCGTTCTTGTCGGCCCCACCCCTGGCCGAGGGGGAGTGGGAGGCCTATAGCCGGCCCGACGTGGCGGGGGAGACCGCGTCGCTCTACGAGCATTGCCTCCGCGCCATCGACCGGAGCCTCACGTCCGGACCCCACGGACTGCCCCTGATCGGGAGCGGGGACTGGAACGACGGCATGAATCGCGTGGGCCGGGAGGGACACGGCGAGAGCGTGTGGCTGGCGTGGTTCCAGTCGAAGATTCTCACGAGCTTCGCCGAGCTCGCCGATCAGCACGCGGACCCGCGTCGCGCCGCGCGCTATCGGAGCGATCTGGCCCGCCTCGCCGTCGTGCTCGAGCAGGCGTGGGATGGAAACTGGTACCGGCGCGCCTACTTCGACGACGGCACGCCCCTCGGCTCGGCGCAGAACGAGGAGTGCCGCATCGATTCCATCGCCCAGTCGTGGGCCGTGCTCTCCGGCGCCGCACCGCCCGGCCGCGCCGAGCGCGCGATGGACTCGGTGCGGAGCCAGTTGGTTCGGCGGGACGCGAGCGTGATCCTACTGTTGACCCCACCGTTCGACACGTCGTCGCTCGACCCCGGCTACATCAAGGGCTACATCCCCGGCGTGCGCGAAAACGGCGGCCAGTACACGCACGCCGGCATCTGGGTCGTCATGGCCGTGGCCGCGTTGGGAAGCGGCGACGAGGCCGTCGAGCTGTTCCATCTCTTGAATCCCATCAACCACACGCGCACGCCGGCCGACCTGGACCGCTACAAGGTGGAACCCTACGTGGTCGCGGCCGACGTCTACACCCACCACGCGCACGTGGGGCGAGGCGGTTGGACGTGGTACACCGGGTCGGCAAGCTGGATGTATCGCGCCGGGCTGGAGTCGATCCTCGGGATCGAGCGGCGAGGTGGGGCGTTGTCGTTGAATCCCTGCATTCCGTTCTCGTGGCCGGGATATTCGGTCGTGGTTCGGTTCGGGTCGTCGCGGTACGAGATCACCGTGGAGAATCCCGAGCACCGCTGCAGCGGGATCGCGCTGGCGGAGCTGGACGGGGAGCCGGTGTATCCCACGGCGATTCCGATGGTGGATGACGGGAAGGTGCATCGCGTTCGGGCCGTGATTGGAGAGCGGGTCGCGGCCGCGAAGCCGGTAGGGTAGCGGGTTGCGGGCGAGGGCGCGGTAGGTTAAACTGTCCCGCTCCGGCCATTCATGCGGATGCAGTTAAGTTATTTATGGGCAGTAGCTTAGATAATTCCTGAGTAGCTCAATGGTAGAGCATCCGGCTGTTAACCGGAGGGTTGTAGGTTCGAATCCTACCTCAGGAGCCAAACGTAACCCATCGCGAACTCCGCGGTGGTCCTCATACGGAGCCCCGGTGGTTTGAGCCATCGGGGCTTTCGCGTATGTGGGCCCGCCGCTAGGGCTTGGGCGGAGCCCTTGGAGCCGCCTGCCGCGCCTAGGATGGAGGCGAGCTCGGCGATCGCGTCCCGGCTCAATTCGGGGAGTTGGTCCCTCGTGGTCTGGGAAGGGTCGCTCAATGGGCTTGTCCCTCTCCTTGAGCGGGAGCCGGCCGGCTCCTCGCCACGGTCCGGATTAAGTGACCGAGTTCGAACGGGGTTGCGTTTGGACCCTCCCGGGAATATGGTTTGAGTTCTCCCCTTGGAACCAAAATGGCGATGTAGACGGGGATGTCTCCAGCACCGTCTACCGTCGCGGCCCCGGCGTCCACGACTCATGACCCCGCCAAGATTCGCGCGAACCATCACATGCTGTTATGGGCCTGCCGCGTTCCTGTTCTTGTTGTCCGCTTTGCCCAGCTCCGTTTCTGGCGCGGCCGAAAACCATTTGCCCATGCGACGCGCAATTCATCATTGATCCCCCCAAGGATGGGTGCCCTGCTGTCTGGCTGGTAAGCCGCCTCCTCGTTTACGCCGTAGCTGGCCAAACGGGGCGCTCTCCAATGTGAGGTGCTGAACATGAGCGTGCCGCGATTAGGGCTTCTCCTCGTCATGTGTTTATCAGTCATCGCGGTCTCTGCGGAGCGCTCATGGGGTGAGCCGCTGTTTGCGGCGGCGTTTCTACCGTTCGATACGGGTAATGAGCCCTTCTCCGTCGCTATCGGAGATCTGAATGGGGATGGGAAGCCGGATCTCGCGACGGCGAATCGCACCTCCAACACCGTGTCGGTTCTTTTGGGCAATGGGGACGGGACCTTCGGGGCGAAAGTGGACTACGGGACGGGGATCAGGCCCTCCTCCGTCGCGATCGGAGATGTGAGCGGGGATGGAAAGCCGGATCTCGCAGTGGCGAATTACAACTCCAACACCGTATCCGTTCTCTTGGGGAATGGGGACGGGACTTTCGGGGCCAAGGTGGACTACGGGACGGCGAGCGGTGCATTCTCCGTCGCGATGGGAGACCTGAACGGGGATGGGAAGCCAGACCTCGCGGTTGCGAACATACCCTACTTTCCTCCGTTCCCCGCTGTGGCTGTATCGATTCTTTTGGGGAATGGGGACGGAACCTTCGGGGCCAAGGTGG
>JANLXD010000519.1:0-6791 GCA_031364935.1 Candidatus Eiseniibacteriota bacterium | reverse complement strand
GCTTCTACAGCTTCGAGGCCGGAGGGCGCGCGCTCGCCACGGCCGCGGTCAACCCCGACCCGATCGAGAGCGACCTCGATCCCGTCCCGGCCGACTCGCTGACCGCGGATGCCGTGGGGCCATCGGGAGCGCCGATCACGGCGATCTCCTCGCGGACCGCGCTCGAGACACGGCTCAACGACACGCGCCGCGGCCGGGAGCTGTGGCTCCCCTTTCTCGTCGTCGTGGCCGCGCTCCTCATCGTCGAAATCCTGCTCGGGTCGAGCCGCGTCTTGGCTCGTTGAGGCCATCATGAATCCGCGCGAGCCCAAGCCCAGCGCCCTGGTCGCCGCCCGCCTCCTCGAGGCGGGGGAAGGGCACCCCGCTGTCCGGGAGCTGACTCAGCGCCTCGGCGCCCCCGCCGCGGAGTCGCCCGCCCCCGCCGCGGTCCGCCTGCGTGGAGCGGCCGGCAGCGCGGGCGCCCTCGTGGCCGCGGTTCTCGCGCGGCGCCCCGGCGCTCCGCTTGCCGTCATCGCGCCCGACATGGACCGCGCCGAGTCGTGGCGCGACGACCTCGCCTTCCTTCTGGGTCCGGAGCACGTGGTCTTCATCCCGCCCCACGACACGGTACCGTGGACCTCGCAGGTGTCGACCGCTCCCGTGCGTGAGGACCGGCTGCACTCGCTCCTTCGGCTGGGCGATGCCGACCCTCCGGTGGCGGTGATCCCCGCGCTCGCGCTCCACCGTCTGTTGCCGGCGCCCGAGTTCATCCGCCCGCGCGCCATCGATGTGTCGCGGGGCGTCGCCTTCGCGCCCGAAGCGCTGCTCCGCCGGCTGGTCCTCGCCGGCTATCGCCCGGTGGCGGAGATCGGCGAGTCCGGGGAAGTGAGCCGGCGCGGCGGGATCGTGGACGTCTTCGGGCCGGGGATGGATCAACCCGCGCGCATCGAGTTCGACGGCGACCTGGTGGACTCGATCCGATCCTTCGACGTGACGACGCAGCGCTCGACGGGACCGCTGAGCGCGCTCCAGATCGCGCCCGGCCGTGAGCTCCTCTACGACGAGGATGCCGACGCGCGCCTGCAGCCACTCGACGCGCCAAGCGCGCCGCGCACCTCGGAGACCGACCGCATCCGAGACCTGGTCGCCGAGGGGATCTACTTCGAAGGGATGGAGTGGGTGGCGCCGCTGCTCGGCATTCCGCTGGGCTCGGTGCTCGACCATCTCCCGAAAAACGTCACGCTGTGGATCGACGAGCCGGACGCCGTGGAGCGCGAGCTGGCGAACGCGGCCGCCGAAGTCGAGCGGCTGGAGCCCGAGGCGCGCACGCGCGCCCCGCACCTGCCGCCCCGCGAGGCGCTCTTCGATTCTCAGGACGACGTGCTCCGCCGCATGGCCTCGCTCCCCCGCGTCGAATCAGCGCTGGCGACGCCGGGAGGCGCCACCCGCGCGCAGGTCGTTTCGCTGGACGCGCGCCCGCAGCCCCCGTTCGGACGGAAGCTCGATCTCCTCCGAAACGAGCTGAAGCGGCTGGGCGAGCTGGGCATGACGCGGATGATCCTGTGCGACAACCGCGGCCAGGCGGAGCGGCTGGAGGAGCTGCTGGGCGACGGGCTCGCCGCGATCGAAGTGGGCGACCTGAGCGCCGGCTTCGTCCTCCCGGCCGCGAAGGTGGCCGTGTTCACCGATCACGAGATCTTCGCGCGCTACCGGCGCCGCCGCGCGCGGAAGCTTCGCGCCTCGGCCGCCGTCATGCGCGACCTCCTCACGCTCACGCCCGGAGATTTCGTCGTGCACCTGGACCACGGGATCGGGGTCTTCCGCGGGATGAAGCCGCTGACCCTGGACGGGCAGGAGACCGAGTGCATCCAGATCGACTACGCTGGCGGCGACCGGCTCTTCGTTCCGATCGGCCAGCTTGGCATGGTCGAGCGCTACTCGTCCGAGGAGGGGCGCGCCCCCTCGATCCACCGCCTGGGCGGCACGACCTGGGCGCGCGTGAAGGCCAGGACGCGGAAAGCGATCGCCGACATGGCCGAGGATCTCCTGCGCCACTACGCGGTGCGGAAGGCACGCCCGGGGCGGGCGTTCTCGCCGGACACGCCGTGGCAGCGCGAGCTCGAGTCCTCGTTCATCTACGAGGAGACGCCGGACCAGCTCCGCGCCGTGGAGGAGGTAAAGCGCGACATGGAATCGCCGCGGCCCATGGATCGGCTCATCTGCGGCGACGTGGGCTACGGGAAAACCGAGGTGGCGATCCGGGCCGCGTTCAAGGCGATCCAGGACGGCACTCAGGTGGCGATCCTGGTCCCCACGACGGTGCTCGCGCAGCAGCACTTCACCACGTTCAGCGAGCGCTTCGCCGATTTTCCGGTGCGCGTCGACCTGCTGAGCCGCTTCCGAAACGCGAAGGAGCAGAAAGAGACCGTCGCCAAGCTCGCCGCGGGGGAGGTCGACCTGATCATCGGCACCCATCGCCTCCTCTCCAAGGACGTCGCCTTCAAGAACCTCGGGCTCGTGGTGATCGACGAGGAGCAGCGCTTCGGCGTCGCGCAGAAGGAGCGGATCCGCACGCTGGTCGAGACGGTGGACGTGCTCACCCTCACGGCCACGCCGATCCCGCGCACGCTCCACATGAGTCTCCTGGGGGCGCGCGACATGTCGGTGATGACCACGCCGCCGCGCGGGCGCTATCCGATCAAGACCGAGATCGTGGAGATGAGCCAGGACGTGGTGCGCGACGCCCTGCTCCGCGAGGCGGACCGCGGCGGGCAGTCCTTCTTCGTCCACAACCGCGTCGAGTCGATCGACCGGATGGGGCACTACGTCTCGAGCAACGTGCCTCAGGTCAAGGTGGGGGTCGCGCACGGGCAGATGCGGGACACGCAGCTCGAGAAGGTGATGGTCGACTTTTTGGAGCGGAAGACCGACGTGCTCGTCTCGACGATGATCATCGAGTCGGGGCTGGATATTCCCACCGTGAACACGATGCTGGTCCACCGCGCCGACAGCCTGGGCCTGGCCCAGCTCTATCAGCTCCGCGGACGGATCGGCCGCTCGCACCACCAGGCGTTCTGCCACCTGCTCGTGCCCGCGGGCAAGGTGCTCACGGAGGAGGCCGAGAAGCGTCTCCGCGTGATCGCCGAGCACGAGGAGCTGGGCGCGGGGCTCATGATCGCGATGCGCGATCTCGAGATCCGCGGCGCGGGAAATCTCCTGGGGCCGGAGCAGCACGGCCACATGCTGACCGTGGGCTTCGACCTCTACTGCCGCATGGTGGACGAGGTGGTGCACGAGCTGCAGGGCGAGCCGGTCGATCGCCGGCTCGAGCCCGAAGTCTCGAGCAACCTTCCCGCGTTCGTTCCCGACGAGTACGTCGAGGACCGGGACGAGAAGCTGGACGTCTACCGGCGGATGGCCGCCCTCTCCACCATGCCCGATCTCGAGGCGCTGCGCGCCGAGCTTCGAGACCGCTTCGGGCCGATGCCGGACGAGGTGGAGCACCTCCTCGCCCTCAAGGGTTTGCGGATCCTGGGCAAGGAGGCCGGAGCCGAGCGGCTCAAGGTCGGGAAGGATCGCCTGGAAATCGACCTTCACGAGCCCTTAGCCAGGGACCGGATCATCGCCCTGGTGCCCGCCATCCCCATGCCGATCGAGTTTGCCTCGGGGGCCCGGACCCTGCGCATCCGAAAGCCGGACGATCCGGTCTTGTTGGCGACAAAGGTCTTGCGGGCCCTGGCACCGGCTGATAGCGTTGCGCGTCTGCCTCTTACCGCTGCCGGAAGTTGAACTCCGGAGCCTCATTCGGGGTACAGACGGGTAGCAGTCCCACAGAGGAGACGCACTCGGCCCACGCCCCCTTATGATGTCGATTATTCCGACGAACCCACTCCGTTGTTTCCTTGCCGCGGCCATATTCATGGCTGTGGGAGTGTTGTTCGTTTCCTCCTCACCGGCGGCCGCGCCCCCCTCGACCCGGGGACCGATCGCCACCATGGGCAACCGGACGGTGGACGCGATGGACATCCAGCTTGCCGCCCTCGCCCTCGCCGGCGATCCGCTGCGGCGGCAGAACCCGACCCAATGGCGGCGGATGCTCCTCGACCGCTCGGTGGACCGCGAGCTTCTGGCCATGGAAGCCGAACGGCGGGGGATCGCGAACGATCCCGAGGTGCGCCAGCGGATCGCCGAGCGCGAATTCCTGCGCCTGTATCGGGCCGTCCACCAGGGGGTCCTGCTCCCGAGCGTGGAGCCCACCGGGGCCCAACTCGACAGCCTGCGCCGGACGGGCCTCTACCGCATGATGGACCTGCACTACATCCTTCTCCGCGACGGCGAGGGGGCATCGCGCCGCAAAGAGGCGGAGGGGATCGTGGCCCGGCTCCGCCAGGGCGCGCGGTTCGATTCGATCGCGACCACCAAGAGCGGGCATCCGTCGCGGGCGAACGGAGGGCACTTCGGTCCGGTGCTCGTGCGGGACCTGGATCCCGGCTCGCTCGAGCCGCTGCGCACGGCCAAGACGGGCGACGTGCTGGGTCCCTACTCGGGGCGCTACGGGCATGAGATCTACAAGGTGGGCGGGTTCGAGGAGCTGAGCCGGGACTCGCTCAAGAGTCTGATCCGCATGGAGCGCGAGCGGAATCTGGTCCGCGACTACGAAGCTCGGCTTCTGGAGCGCTACCACTTCGCGCTCGAGCCCAGGATGGTTCAGTCGGTCCTCTTCGCGGTCGGGAGCGAGACGCCCGATTCGATCTTGTTGTCCCTTTCGCCCGAGGGCTCGCGCCCTCGCCGCGGCATCCGTCCCGCGCTGGGCGTGATCGCGCGCGTGGACGGCGACTCGATCAACTTCCGGGATCTGATCCGGGAGACCAAGCCCGCCGCGGGAGCGCATGGCAAGATCCGGATTCGCGACGAGTCGGTGCTCCGCGAGCTGGCCGGGCAGTCGTTTTTCCGGCGGCTTCTGGTGCGCGACGCCAAGGAGCGCGGGCTGGCCGACGATCCGCGCCTGCAGCGGGAGCTGCGCCTGATCCGGGACGGCACCGCGGTGGCGGCCATGGTCGAACGGGCGCGTCCCGCCGATCCGGCTCCCGCCGCGCTCCGTACCTGGTTCGACGCGCACGCTTCGCGCTACCGGCGGCCCGAGGCGCGCGTCGCGCGCGTCGCGGTCTTCCCGACCCGGGACAGCGCGCTCGTGTCGCTTCGAGGCTGGAACGGCGTGGGGATCACCGACTCTTCGCTCCGCGCGCTCGGCTTCACCGAGCAGCCGCGGGCGACGGCCTCCACGCTCTACCCGGGGCATGCGGCCACGATCCTCGTCACCGAGGGGGATGCCGATCCGCTGGCTTTGGCGGTGCGGACCCTGGGTCCCGGCCAGACGTCGCCTGTTGTGAAAACGATGCAGGGATACGCGGTCGCGCACGTGCTCGCGCGCGAGCCCGCCCGTCCCATGACCATGGATGAAGCGATGGACCGTGTCCGACGCGATTGGCGAGAGGAGAAGGAGAATGAATGGGTGCTGAGCCAGTTGGAGCGCATGCGCGCCACGACTCCCGTGCGGGTGGTGCCGGCCCGTCTCGAACAGCTGAAGCTGGGGCCGGCGAAGGGCACCGGCCCGGGGAGCGAGGCGAGCCGATGAGGCGCTCGCTCGCGACGGCGATCACCGTGGCCCTGGTCGCTCTCGTGGTCGCGGGATTCCCGCAGGCGCCGCGCGCCGCGGAGCGGATCTCCGCGATCGTGAACAAGTCGGTCATCCTCTCGTCGGACGTGGACGATCAGACGCGCCAGGCGGCCGCGCGCTACAACGTCGACCCCGCGGACACCGCGACCATGGCCAAGCTGCGGAAAGAGGTGCTGAACCAGCTGGTCGAGAAGCAGGTGATCCTGGCCGAGGCGGCGCGCCTGGGCATCACCGTTCCGCCCAAGGACGTGAACGAGGCGGTCGAGCAGGAGATGGCGCAGCTCAAAGAAAGGCTCGGCGGGGAGCAGGGCTTCCAGCAGGCGCTGGCGCAGGAGAAGACCAGCGAGGCCGCGCTCCGGAGGAAGTACGAGCCGGACGTGCGCGACCAGCTCGTGGTCATGCGCACTGTCGGGCGCGAGGTGCAGAGCAAGGTCAACGTGACCGACGCCGAAGTGCGCACCTACTACCAGGCGAACCGCGACTCGGTGCCGAAGCGCCCCGAGGCGCTCAAGCTGGCGCACATCCTGATCGCGTTCGAGCCCGACTCGCAGCAAGTGCGTCGCGCCCGCGCGCGGGCCGACAGTCTGCACGCCGTGCTGATGAAGCCGGGGCGGGCCGCGTCCTTTCCCGAGTTGGCGGCCCGTTTTTCCGACGATCCCAGCGGACGCCGCGGCGGCGATCTGGGCACCTTCGGGCACGGCGAAATGGTGGCCGAGTTCGAGACCGTCGCCTTCGGACTGAAGCCGATGGAGATCTCGAAGCCGGTCCGCACGCGTTTCGGCTACCACGTGATCCAGGTGTTGGAGCACGTTCCCCCCTCGGACAGCACCGAGGAGCGGATTCACGCGCGCCACATCATGATCGCCACGCATGCTTCTCCCGCGGACGAGGAGCGCGCCCGGATCAAGGCCATGGCGGTCCGCGATTCGCTGGTCCGCGGAGCTAATTTCGCGGCCATGGCCCGGAAGTACTCGGCCGACAGCGCGACCCGCGATTCGTCGGGCAACCTGGGCGAGATCCCCGTTCCGAACCTGCCGCCCAACATGCGCGAGGTGCTCACCGCGATGCGCGAGGGGGAGATCTCGACGCCCTTCAAGCGGGATGCGGGCTACCACATCTTCAAGGTGCTGGGGCG
>JANLXD010000428.1:0-4373 GCA_031364935.1 Candidatus Eiseniibacteriota bacterium | reverse complement strand
GCAACCGAAGCGCCCTAGTCCGCGGCCTGCATCCAGGGGCGCTGCGATTCGCGGAATTCCGCCAGCTTCACCTTCTCGTCCGCGCGGATTGCCCGGGACTCGGGGGGGCGTTCGTCCTTGTAGACAAAGCGGCGGCTGCCGGCTGGGACGGGACGCATGTCGACCCCGGCGCCGCTCTGCAGGCGACCCACCATGGCCCTTCCTTCGAAGACGCAGACGCAGGTCCCCGTTGCCTCCATGATCACGGCGAAGGTGGTCCCGGTGACCTCGACGGCGGCGACGGGGCTCATGATCGCGAGGCGCGTGCCCTTGAACTGGGGGCCGGTGGTCACGCGAAGCTCTCCGTCGCGCGCGTACAGCTCGGTCTGCCTCCCGAACCAGCGGCCGGGCGGCGGTGGCAGGGTCATGCGCGTGCCGGGGGTGAGCTGCAAGGCGAGGACGCCGTTCATGCAGAGGTCCAGCTCGGCGTTCTCGGACACTTCAACCTCGGCTCCGGGAACGAGGAGCCGGCGCATCGTGTCCCGGTCGGAGAGGGCGACCGTTTGGCCCTCGATCCGGACCGTGCCTTCGCCGCGCGCGGCGGTGACCCACCACGAGGGGCCGCGGTTCATGGTCCCCAAGACGAAGACCAGGGCCGCCGCCGCGGCGAGCGACGCGGCCGCCCACGCGATCTTCGGCGGCCGCCGGCGGGGGAGGGGCAGGTGAACCGTGATCCGCTTGCGCCCCTTCGTCACCTGGATCGCCCCGCTGACGAAGTCGCGCTTGAGCCGCTCGCGGAACGCGGGGTCGGGAAGCTCCGGCGGCGCGGCGTGCATCGCGGCGCGCGCCCGCTCGCCCGACGGGCTCAGCGCCGTCCCCGCCTCCAGCTCGTCGTCTCCATGACTCATAGATCCGCCTTCTCCAGTATTTTCCCCAGCTCGGCCAGGGCCCGCGAGTAGCGCTTCCGCACCGCGGCCTCGTTCAGCCCGGTGACCGCGGCGATCTCGTCGTAGCCCAATCCCTCGTATTCCCGGAGCACGACCACTTCCCGGAGGGGCTCGCGCAGGCGGCGCAGGGCATCCTGCACCCGCCGGGCGCGCTCGGCCGCGATCGCGTCCCCCTCGGGACCACGCGCGTCCGACTCGAGTCGCTCGGCCAGTCCCGGTGTCCGTTCCAGCGACGCCGCGGTGCTCGCGAAGCGATAGGCTCCCGAGCGCCACACGTCGCGGCAGACGTTGGTCGCGATCGCCATCACCCACGGGCCCGGGTCCCGGGACGGGTCCAGGTGGTGCGCGCCCCGATGGATTTTCAGGAATACATCCTGCGCCGCGTCCTCAGCCGCCGTCGTGTCGCCGAGGAGGCGCTTCAGGAGGGAGAAGACGCGGTCGAAGTACGCCTCGAAGAACGCTTCGAGCGCCCGAGGATCGCGGCGCCGCACCCCCTCCAGGTCGAGCGCGCGCGGAGGGTCCGCTTCGTATACGGATGAGCCGCGATTCTGTCCCGGGCCTCGGGGGGAAGGGTCCACGAGGCAACCCTAGCATAGGGACGGGCCCGCCACCGGCCCTCAGCGCCCCGCCCGCGGCAACCCCGGCTTGACGCCCGCGCCCTGCGCGGGCGACCATGGGGGCAATGGCTTCTCCCTCAAGGGTTTCCTTCCCAATCCAGTGCGCCGGCATGGACGTCGGCTCGAACGCCTTGCGGCTCATCATCGCGGAGTTCAAGAGCCCGACCCGCTACAAGGTAGTCGAGCGGGTCCGCATGCCGGTCCGCCTGGGGGCCTCGGTCTTCAAGACCAACCGGATCGATCCGGAGACCATGGACGCGGCCCTGGTGGCCTTCCGCTCCTTTCGGAAGACGATGGAGGAGCACGACGTGGTCGTGCACCGGGCGGTGGCGACCAGCGCCACTCGCGAGGCCAAGAACCGATCGGCCTTCCTGGAGCGCGTCCGGGCCGAGACCGGGATCGATCTGGAGCTGATCAAGGGAACCGAAGAGGCCCGATTGGTGGCGTTGGGCGTCCGAAGCAAGCTCTCGCTGGATCGTGGGCTCTCGATGATCCTGGACGTGGGGGGCGGGTCCAGCGAGATCGCCCTCGTGGAGCACGGCGAGATCCTGGTCGTCGAGTCGCACGACGTGGGGACCGTCCGACTGCTCCAGCGCTCGGGCACCGGTCCGCCCGCGAAGCAGCTCAAGCTGATCCACGACATCCTCAAATCCTCGCGCTTTCCCATCCTGGATTATCTCAAGCGCCGGAAGCTGGCGCGGCTGATCGGAACGGGCGGCAACATCGAAACGCTCGCGACCCTGAACGGCAGCGGCGCCAACGCAAAAGGCGCCAAGAGCGGCGGGAAGAACGATGACCGGCCCGCAGCGCGCCTCTCGGTGAGCCGCCTCCGGCTGATGCTGCACCGCCTGGCCAAGCTCACCGCGGAGCAGCGCGTCGAGCGCTACGAGCTGCGCCCGGACCGCGCGGACGTCATCGTCCCCGCGGGCGCCATCTTCGAGCACATCGCCATGCGCGTCCGCGCCCGTGACCTGTGGGTGCCGTTCACGGGCTTGGTGGACGGCGTGCTGATCGACGTGGCGCGCACGGCCGGCGCCGAGGGGATGAAGCAGCTCGAGGTGAGCCAGACGCGCAACGCGGCGATGGCACTGCTCCGAAAGTACGAGGCCGACCAGAGACATGCCGAGCACGTGAGTGATCTCTCGGTGTCGCTTTTCGACCAGCTCAAGTCGCTCCACAAGCTGGGAAAGCGGGACCGGCTCCTATTGGAGCTGGGCGCCCTGCTCCATGAGGTGGGCAACTTCATCGGCCAGCCCGGACACCACCGGCACGCTTTCTACATCATCTCCGAGACGCCGCTGCTCGGGCTCACCGACGAGGAGCTTCTCGTGGTGGCCAATCTGGCCCGCTACCACCGGAAGGCGAAGCCCGATCCCGACCACGAGTGCTACGCCATGCTGACGGACGAGGACCAGGATCGCGTCCGCTCGCTGGCCGCGATTCTCCGCGTGGCGGACGCGCTGGACCATGACCACAAGCGGAAGGTGCTGAGCGTGAAGGCGAAGGCGCGCGACTCGAAGCTTCGGCTCAAAGTGCGCGCACGGGGCGACGTGACGCTGGACGAGTGGTCGCTGGAGAACAAGGGGGACCTGTTCCAGGAGGAGTTTGGCCTGGAGCCGGTGGTGGACGTTGGTTGAGACCGCGCCGGCCGCCCCGGCGGCGCCGCTATCCGCGGAGCAGCGCCCGCCCATCCTCTCCGTCATCGACGTCGGCGCGAGCGGGATCCGCATGCTGATCGCCGAGCTTAGCCCCGACGGCAGCGTGCGCACGCAGGAAGAGCTGGAACGTCCGATCGCGCTGGGCCGGGAGACGTTCCAGACGGGAAGCCTCTCCGCGTCCAGCATCCGGAAGGCGGTGAACGTGCTCCGCCAGTTCCGCGCGGTCATGGACACCTACGGCGTGCAGCACACGCGCGCGGTGGCGACGAGCGCGGTGCGCAATGCCTTGAACCGGGACACCTTCGTGGACCGCGTCTTTCTCGCCACCGGGATCGAGCTGGAGGTGATCGAGGGCTCGCAGGAGAGCCTGCTCACCTTCGCGGCGGTGCAGCGCGTGCTGGCGGAGCACCCCGAATACCGCGAAGGGGACGCGCTCCTCTTCTCTCTGGGCGGCGGCGCGACCGAGTGGGCCCTGGTCCGGGACGGGCAGGTGGCCGCGTCGGTCACCCACGACATGGGAACCCTACGGATGCGCGAGCTGTTGCGCGCGAGCACGGCCGACCGCCGCGCGCGGACCCGAATTCTCACGCACAACGCGCGCGAGATGATGAACGTGGTCCGGCGCGCGCTGCCGTTCGAGAAAGTCTCCCACCTTGTCGCGGTCGGCACCGAGGCGCGCTTCGCCGCGCGCGTGCTGTCGGGGGCCGCCACCGGCGGCGCCGCGGGCAACGCTCCGAGCACCGCCGCGAGCGGCGCCCCAAGCACCGCCGCCGGCGGCGACGATCTCACCGCGATCTCGGCCAAGGACCTCAAAAAACTGGCCGACCAGATCCTCCCGCTCACCCCGGAGCAGATCTCGGCGGCCTATTCGATCCCTCCGAACGAGACGGAGTCGTTGGCTCCCGCGCTCCTCGCCTATGCCGAGCTGACGCGGCTGAATCAGGTGGAGCAGCTTCTGGTGGCGCGCTCGAGCATGCGCGAGGGACTGGTGCTCCACATGGTCCGCTCCATCCGAAGCGGCAGCACGGTTCTCTTTCCCGACCAGACGATCGCCGCGGCCATCAACCTGGCGCGAAAGTACGAGGCGGACGAGAAGCACGGGGTCCATACGGCCACGCTGGCGCGCGCGATTTATCAGGCCACCCGCCAGCAGCATCAGATGGGGGAGAAGG
>JANLXD010000395.1:0-5356 GCA_031364935.1 Candidatus Eiseniibacteriota bacterium | reverse complement strand
GTTGTAGGCCTGCCAGGTGTTCGTGTTGATGAGGAGGAGGTAGGGCGCGCGGGCGGCTCGGGGAGCGCGGGTCTCGCGAACGACGAAGGGGACGAACGACTCCCGGCCCCCCGTCGGTATTGTCAGGCGAGCCAGGTAAATCCCGCTGGGCCAATCGGTCCCAATTCGAAACCGAAGCGAGGCGGGCCATCGGCATTCGACCAGCCCGTCCCCCGCCCGCGGCCTCGGCGTCGCCTGGGGGCCGCCGGGAGTGCCGCGCACGGTCGCCATCAGCCGCGCCCCGGCGCCACCGTACCAACCTAATCGGTATACGCGGGTATCAAACCTCCGGGACGGCGTGCTCACATGCAAGGTCAACGATTCTCCCGGGGCGGCGCTCGCCCGCGAGGCGTAACCCTCGATCTCGCGGGCCAGCGCGGGCTTGGAGAGCTGCCACGCAGGATCGCCGGGGCGTCGGTTCTCGACGGCCGTGGCGCCGGACGGGGTCCGCCCGGTCGCCGGCCTCGCAGGTTTCGGACTGGAATACCCGGTCGCAAGCAGAGCCGTGGAAAGGACTACGGGTCCCCCGCCCCTTGACACAGCCGAGAGGATTCGGGAACATCGCCCCATCCAACTTCGTACCATCCAGATCACGCGCAAGGAAATCCCCCATTACTCAAAGGAGAAACGGGATGAACGTATCGCCGCACTGTTCCCTGGTCGAGCGGAGACGCCCGCGATCGGGTGTGCGCCACCTGCTGTCGGTCCTCGCGCTCGCCGCGATGGCCGCGTCGGCTCCGACCGCCCAGGCAGGCGTGAAGCCGCCGCAGATCAAGCTCGACTACGAGAAGTACACGCTTCCGAACGGCCTCGAGGTGATTCTCCGCGAGGATCATCGCCTTCCGATCGTGGCGGTCAACACCTGGTATCACGTCGGTCCCGCCAACGAAACGGTGGGACGGACGGGCTTCGCGCATCTCTTCGAGCACATGATGTTCCAGTCCTCGGGCCACGTGGGTGAGGATCAGTTCTGGAAGTACATGGAAGGCGCCGGCTCCTCGTTCATCAACGGCACGACCGACTTCGACCGCACCAATTACATGGAAGATGTCCCTTCGAACCAGCTCGAGATGGCCCTCTGGCTGGAGAGCGACCGGATGGGGTACCTCCAGGACAAGCTCACCGCCTCGTCGCTCGCGAATCAGCAGGACGTCGTGCGGAACGAGCGGCGGCAGAGCGTCGAGAACGCGCCGTACCAGATCGTCGAAGAGGAGATGTGGCACCTCCTGTATCCGTCGAGCCATCCCTACTACGCCTGGGTCATAGGCTCGCACGAGGATATCCAGGCCGCGAAAATCGCCGACGTCAAAGACTTCTTCAAGCGTTACTACACGCCGAACAACGCGAGCCTCGTGATCGTGGGCGACATCGACAGGGCCAAGACAAAGGCCTTGGTGGCGAAGTATTACGGCACGATCCCGCGCGGCCCCGAAGTGCCGGCCATCGCGGCCACGACGCCCCCGTTGACCTCGGAGAAGCGGGCCGTGGTCACGGACAAGGTCGAGCTGCCCCGCGTCTATATCTCGTGGCTCACGCCGGCCATCTACAAGCCCGGCGACGCGGACGCCGTCGTCGCGGCCAACATCCTGGGCGGCGGCAAGGCGAGCCGGCTCTTCAAGTCGCTCGTCTATGAGAAGCAGATCGCGCAGGACGTGGCGGCCTCGCAGCAGTCGCTCCAGCTCGGATCGGTCCTCACCATGACGATCACCGTGAAGCCGGGACACACGCCCGAGGAAGTGGAGAAGGCGGCCCAGGAAGAGCTGGCGCGCTTCGCGGCGGAAGGCCCGACCTCGGACGAGGTCGAAGCCGCGCAGAATTCCATCTACTCGAGCATCGTGACGAGCCTGGAGAACTTCGGCGGGTTTGGCGGCGTCGCCGACCGGCTCAACATGTACAACCAGCACACGAAGAACCCGGGCTACCTGAACCAGGACCTGGCGCGCTTCGCGGCGGTCACTCCGTCGACGGTCAAGAAGTTCGCGAGCGACCAGCTCCGGAACGACGCGCGCGTCGTGGTCTACGCCGTGCCGGGCGAGAAGAAGCTGACGCCGGGTCCGGGCACGCCCGCCAAGCCGGCGGACACCGAGGCCAAGGTGGAGTCGGGCGAGCCGTGGCGGAATACGGTTCCGACCGCCGGCCCCGCCTCCCGCGCTTCGCTCCCCACGCCGAAGCGGTTCGCGCTCGAGAACGGGCTCCAGGTCTATGTGGTGGAGGCCCACAACCTGCCGGTCGTATCCGCCAACCTGGTCTTCCGCTCGGGCTCGGCGGCCGATCCCAAGGATGCGCCCGGGCTGGCCGGCTTCACCGCCTCCATGCTCGATGAGGGCACAGCCAAGATGGACGCCCTCGCGATCGCGAACAAGGTCAACTCGCTGGGCGCCTCGCTCAACACGGGCTCGACGACCGACGGATCGAACGCGAGCGTGCGGTCGCTGAAGCAGAACGCGCGCGCGTCCTTAGAAGTGCTCGGCGACGTGGTCCTCTCCCCGGCCTTCCCGGCGAAGGAGATCGACCGCATCCGGAACGACCGCCTCACGTCCTTGCTCCAGCAGCGGGACCAACCGTTCCAGACGGCCATCCGCGTGATGAACGCGTCTCTCTACGGACCGACGCATCCGTACGGCCACACGTCGCTCGGCACCGAGGAAGCGATCAAGAAGGTGTCGCGCGAGGACCTCATGGCCTTCTACAAGGCTTCCTACTCGCCGAAGAACGCCGCGCTGGTCATGGTGGGCGATCTGACCGAGGCCGAGGCCAGGAAGATGGCGATGGAAGCGTTCGGCGACTGGAAGGGTGTCGCGACGCCGTCCTCCATGCCGCCGGAAGGCGCCACAACGCAGTCGCGCGTCATCATCGTGGACAAGCCGGGCTCGCCGCAGACCGCGGTGCTGGCCGGACAGATGGGCGTGGCTCGGTCGAACCCGGACTACGAGAAGTTGGACGTCATGAACACGGTTCTGGGCGGGCTCTTCTCGAGCCGCATCAACCTGAACCTTCGCGAGGACAAGGGCTATTCCTACGGCGCCTTCTCGTTCATCGGCCAGAATCGCGGCGTGGGACCGGTCATGGCGGGCGCGGCGGTTCGCGCGGACGTCACGGGCCCTTCGGTGGATGAAGTGCTCAAGGAAGTGACGAAGATGCGCGATGCGGGCGTCACGGGCGACGAGCTCAAGATGGCGAAGGACTCCATGATCCGCTCGCTCCCCGCGAATTTCGAGACGACGTTCAGCACGGCGGGCACCATGGCCCAGATCTACCTGTACGACCTGCCGCTGGACTACTACCAGACCCTGCCGTCGCGCCTGGATGCCATCACGCGGGATGACGTGGGCGTGGTCGCGAAGAAGTACCTGACCCCCGATCGCATGCTGATCGTGGCGGTGGGCGACAAGAAGGTCATCGAGCCTCAGATCTCCAAGCTCTCGCTCGGAACGATCGCGTACCGCGACGCCGACGGGAAGGAAGTCGCCTCCAGCAACTGAGCAACGCACCGGCGCCGAGCCGGTTGGAGAAAAAACGAGCGGGGCTGCCGTCACGGCAGCCCCGATTCGTTCCCGTTCACGTGGATCACGCCGCTCGCGCGGGTCGTGCCCGACGGCGATGTGCGCTCGGAGGCGTTAAGCTGCGCCGCCCGGCGTCGCCACGGGCATCCCCTTGTGGCGGGCCAGGAACTCCTCGATGACGAGCAGCCCCTGCTCCCCCGCCCGCCGGACCATGCTCAGGAGCATGTCCATGCTCGAGACCTCCTCGAGCTGCTCGGCGACGAACCACTGGAGGAAGTTCCGCGACGTGTGGTCGTTCTCGGCGATGGCGAGATCCATGAGCCCGTTGATCTGCTTGGTGACGGTGATCTCCCAATCCAGGGAGAGCTTCACCGCCTCCTCGGCGTTCGCGAACTTGTGCTTGGGCGCCGGAATCGCGGGAACGGCGACCCGTCCGCCGGCGTCCACGAGGTAGTTCACGAACTTGAGGGCGTGGGTCCTCTCTTCATCCGCCTGGCGGTAGAAGTGCTTCGACAGCTCCGGCAGGTTCTCGTTCCCGAAGTGCGACGCGATCTGCACGTACTGGATGAACGCCCCGAACTCGTTTCCGATCTGCGTGTTCAGCGCCGCGACCGTTTTTTCGCTGATGAGCATCGTTTCTCCGTTCCGTGGCGAAAATAGTGTCCCCAAGGGGATTCGAACCCCTGTCGCCGCCGTGAAAGGGCGGTGTCCTGGGCCAGGCTAGACGATGGGGACTCCGAAATAGCTGCGCCGCAATCGAGCGCACCCGATCGAGAGCGGCGACTATAACGCAGGAGACACCCGGCGCAAAGCGCCGCCGCCGTTCGCTGCCAGCCGCCTCCGACGCGTTCCCCTGGCTGGCCCGCCCGAACCATTCCCGCGGAATTTCCCCCTCTTCAGCGTCGCTGGTCCGATTCAGCCACCGTCGCACCCCTCACGTTCCCAACGCCTTGACCCCAACCGCCCCGGCGGCACGACCCATGCCCTACGTAGTCTGCGGCTGGAAGGGTACGCGGTGAGGTGTGGCTGGGCGGACTCTCGGGTCCGATCCCTGAAAGGCGGACGGTGCTCTTATGAGACGTTTCGCGACGGGCTGGATTCGAACCCTGGCAGCGGCCGGCGTCATGGCGGTCGTGCTTTCCGGCTGCGGTGGCCTCCCCCTGAACGCGCCCAGCCTGGACGCACTCGGGGCTCCTGCGCCCACGTCGGGATGGAGTGGGACGCCCGAGTTCATTTCCACGGTTCCGGCGCTGGGGGCCAAGCTCCCGACCACGGGACTTAGCTCTTCGGCGGGAATCAACGGGTTGGTCGGCGGAAGCGTGTCCTGCGGCCGATTCCGGGTGAAGATCCCCGCAGGCGCGTTCAGCGGCACCGGAACCGTCACGATGACGGTCGCGGATACAGCCGTCGCGGTCGTGGCCCTGAATATCAGCCCGAGCAGCCTCAACAACTTCAAAGTTCCCGTGGCCCTGAGCTACAACCCGACGGGTCTGAACCTCGCTGATCCGGTCGTGATCTATTGGTATGACTCCACGCGGAGGGCGTGGGTGAGTCTGTCCACGAACGTCGACGTCGCGACGGGTCTGCCGACCGTCCTCCTGACTCACTTCTCTACCTACGGCGCCGGCAAGGCCGGCTGGTAAGGGGCGCGAACGACCATGCTACTCACGGTCTACATCACGCTGGTGGTGGCTGGCGGCGGCGTCGCCCTCTGGGCGGCGGGCGCTCCGGATCCGACCCTGGGCGTGCTCCCTCTCTTCTTCTGGCTGCTCGCGAATCTGCTGGGAGAGGTGCTCTGGCTCCCGGCCGGGAAG
>JANLXD010000391.1:0-1639 GCA_031364935.1 Candidatus Eiseniibacteriota bacterium | reverse complement strand
CGTCAGGAGTGGCGACTCCCCCTTTGGCTTGAACTCGACCTGGTCGGGCAGGAGCACCGGCAGCTCCGACTCGGGCACGGGCTGAATGCCGCACGTGGGGCAGGTCACCATGGGGATGGGCGCGCCCCAGTAGCGCTGGCGCGAGATCAGCCAGTCGCGGAGGCGGAAATTCACGCGCGCCTCCCCTTTCCCTTCCTTTTCGAGGGCTGCCACAATCGCGCGCTTCCCCTCTTCGCTGGGAAGCCCGTCGAATCGGCCGGAATTCACGAGCTTTCCCTCGCCCTCATAGGCCGCCTTTCCGTCGAAGCGCGGCCCCGTATCGGGACGGATCACCTCGACGATCGACAGCTTGTACTTGGTGGCGAACTCGAAATCGCGCTGGTCGTGCGCGGGCACGGCCATGATGGCGCCCGTCCCGTAGCCCATCAGCACGTAATTGGACACCCAGACCGGGATCCGGGCGCCGCTCAGGGGGTGGATGGCCTCCACGCCGAGAGACACCCCCTCCTTCTCGGTCTCGACGGCGAACCGGTTTTCCATGCGGGCTCGCTTCAGCCGTTCCACGAAGCGAGCGGCCTCCGGGGAAAACTTCCCTTCCCCGGCCAGGGCGGCGACCAGGGGGTGCTCGGCCGCGACCACCATGAACGTTGCGCCCAGGAGCGTGTCGGGGCGGGTGGTGAAGATCTCGAGCGTCGCGTCGCGCCCGGCGAGCGGGAAGCGCACGGAAGACCCTTCGCTCCGGCCGATCCAGTTCGCCTGCATCACGCGTACTTTCTCGGGCCAGTGCTCGAGCAGCGCGAGGTCGCGGAGCAACGCGTCGGCGTAGGCCGTTATCTTGAAGTACCACTGCTCCAGCTCGCGCGTCTCGACCGGCGTGTCGCAGCGCTCGCAGCGGCCGTCCACGACCTGCTCGTTCGCGAGCACGGTCTGGCAGGAAGGGCACCAGTTCACGGCCCCCTTCGCGCGATACGCGAGCCCGCGGTGATAGAGCTGGAGGAAGATCCACTGGGTCCACTTGTAGTAGGACGGATCGCACGAGGCGATCTCGCGGTTCCAGTCGTACATCGCGCCCCACGCGAAGAGCTGCGCCTTCATGCGGGCGATGTTCTTCTTGGTCCAGACGGCCGGGTGGATCTGGTTGGCGATCGCCGCGTTCTCGGCCGGAAGGCCGAAGGCGTCCCACCCCATCGGCGCGAGGACCGCGTAACCCTGCATCTTCTTCAGCCGCGCGACGGTGTCGCCCAGGATGTAGTTGCGTCCGTGCCCCACGTGAAGGTCGCCCGACGGGTACGGGAACATGTTGAGGCAGTAGAACCGGCGGTCGGGCGCCATGGGGTCGTCCAGCTCGAAGAGCCGCTCGTCCCGCCACCGCGCCTGAGCGCGCGCGGACAGCTCGCGGAAGGGATACGCCGCGCCGCGCGCGTCCCCTCCGCGCTCGCGCGACTCTCCGCGCCCCTGCGTCTCCTCGTCGTGGCGTGATTCAGGCATCGCGGCCCCCCTCCCTCCGCGCGGGCGAAAGCAGCTTTCGTTCGATCAGATCGCGGAGCTCCGCGTCCCGCACGTCACCGCGCTTCAACGCCCGATCCGCGGTGTAGACGGCGTGGAGCGCGGCCCGCGCGGCCGCGGGGCCGAGCGGCGT
>JANLXD010000352.1:0-2829 GCA_031364935.1 Candidatus Eiseniibacteriota bacterium | reverse complement strand
CCTTCTCGCGGCTTCGTGCTTTGTAGCCGCGGGAGCGATCCTCATTCTCCACGCCGAGCCGGCACGCGCCGACCTGGTGCTGAACGAAATTCTCTACGATCCGGCCGGTCCGGACGACGGCGCCGAGTTCGTCGAGCTGTGGAACCCGGATTCCCTCCCGCGCGACCTCGCCGGTGTCGCGGTCGAAGTGGCCGACGGCGCGAAGCCCGGCGTGTGGACCGCGATCTTTCGAGGCGCGCCGGGCGACACGATCCCGGCGGGGGGCGTTTATCTCGCGGCGGGTCCGGCGATCTCGGCCACGATGCAGAACGGACCCGACGCCGTCCGGCTCACGCGCGGCGCTCTCGTCCTGGATCGCCTGGGCTACGGGGAGCTGACCACGCCGGAGCTTTTCGAGGGAACTCCGGCGACCGACGTCGCCTCGGGCCACAGCCTCGCGCGGCGGCAGGACGGAAGCGACACCGACCAGAACGCCGGCGACTGGGAAGACGAAGGGACGCCGACCCCGGGTCGCGCCAACCACCCTCGCGTTCGAATCGCGCTCGCCCCGGGAAGCGTGCGCGTGGACCCGGTGGTGTCCTGGCCCGGAGAAGAGGTGTCACTTCGAGCCCTCGTTCGAAATCGAGGACGTCTGCCGGTCGAGGCGCCGATGTGGCAGATGGTCGTGGAGCGCGCCGACGCTCCGGACACCCTGGCTTCTCGCCCACGCGGGGGCGCGCTCCTACCCGCGGCGGTGCAGGCGGGGGTCACCCTCGCGCCCGGCGAGAGCGCGTGGGTCGAGACGACCTTTCTCGCGGGGCGCGACGGGCCGTTTCAGGCGGTCGCGCGAGTCGCGCCGAAGGATGGGGTGACAGCGACGGAAGGCCTCGCCGATACGGCGTTCGTGGCCGCGCGCACGCGAGCCTCGCCCGCCGTCATCCAGGAGATCGCGTTCCATGACGCGGGCGCCGGTGAATGGGTCGAGCTTTGGATCCGGGAGCCCGTGGCCGACGTGGGGCAGCTCTCGCTCGCGGACGCCTCGTCGTCGCCGCGGACCATCGCGCGCGGCGAGACGGCACGGCCGCTCGACGCCGGCGTCATTCTGGTCGTCGCTCAAAACCCCCAGGCGGTCCGCGTGCGATACGGCCTCGACTCGACCCTGGTCCTGGGCGTGGCCGGAGGATGGCCCTCGCTCAACGACTCGAACGGTGACGCGGGTTTCGCGGATGTCGTACGCGTGGTGGCGGCCGACGGATACCCGAGCGACGTGGTGCCGTACGACGCGCGCTCCGTCACGCGAGGCGGCACGCTCGAGCGTCTCTCGCCCGACCTGCCGGGACACGTCGCGGGATCGTGGGCGGAGTGCATCGACCCGGCTCGCGCGACTCCGGGACGCCCGAACTCGCTTCGCGCTCCGGGCGGTGGCCCGGGGACTCGCGGCGCGCTCCTCGCCGCGAGCGCTCGCGTGCTCCGACGCTCCGACGGGGCCGCGCCGCTGTTGCTGCGGCTGACCCAGGACGCCCGGGGCCGCTCGCTCCGCGTGCAGGTGCTCGACCTGCTGGGGCGCCGCGTGCGAACGCTGGTTCGGGGTCACCGTTTCGCCAGCGAGGGCGCGTTTGTCTGGGACGGCCGCGATGGGAACGGCGCCTGGGTCCCGCCGGGTCTCTACGTGATCGCGGCGGAGGCCGCGCCCGAAAACGGTCGAGGGCCGCGGCGCACGGCGATACCGATCGCCGTGGTGCCCGAGGATGGCGCTCCGTGAGGCGCGCGGGACGGCTGGCCGCGAGCGGCACCCTGCGGGTGACCGTAACGATTCTGGCGCTTGCCGCGGCGTTCGGGCTCCGTCCGGCAGCGGCTCGCGCCGCGTTCGACCTTCGCCAGGCCACGCCCGAAGCGATCGGAGCGGCCTCGATGGACCTCCCCTTCGACATTCTCGAGGCCGACTCATCGGCGGAGGGCAGCCTCACGGCGACCGCAAGCCACGCGTCGCTGTACGACGTGGAGGGCCTGGCCGCCGACCGCTTGGGAGTCGGATGGCGCTTCGGGGAAACATTTTTCGACGCGACATGGGCTCGGGTGGGCACGCCCGATCTCGCGGAGGTGTCCCACGCTCTGTCATGGCGTGAAACGGGCGGCCGCGCGCTCCGGCTTCGCGCCCACGTCGAGCGGCTGTCGCTGGGAATCGCCGGCGAGAAAGGATCGTCAGAGTGGGCGGCCGGCGGCGGCGCCACGGCGCGCGTTCGCGGCCAACGGCTCGTCGCCGAATTCACGATCGAGGCGGACCGCCCCGTTCGGGGCGCGCGACTCTCGTCGCTCGGAGCGGAGCCGGCGGCACTCTACTGCCTGAAAGTGCGCGCGAACGGGATCACTCTCGCCGCCGGGGATCGCTGGGAAGCGGGCGGGAGGCGAAGCCCCCGCGTCGCGCTGGAGGTCCCCGTGGGCTCCGCGGTTTCGCTTCGGGCCGGACGGGGGGAGTCACCCGGGCGCATCGGCTTCGCCTTGTCGGCGCGATGGGGGCGCCTCGCGCTCTCGGCGGGGCGCATGGACGACGACGCCGGCGGCGTCATCACGTCCGCCGGAGTGCGCCTGCTGGGAAAGGAAAGGGGACGGCCCGCGTCGCCGCCAGGCCGTCCCCACGATCTCGAGCGCGCGCGATGGGGCGCGCGGCGATCAGCGGAGCAGAATGAGCTTCTTGGAGTCGGAAGCTCCGGCAGCCCGGAAGCGGTACCGCTGATTTGAATGACCTCACCGCCAACGCTATCACCCTCGGAAGGTGCGTTGATACTGCCGAATATCCCCTCTGGACGGCTGTCAAGCGGCGCTATGAGAATCGTGGCGATGTCATAATCG
>JANLXD010000348.1:0-3883 GCA_031364935.1 Candidatus Eiseniibacteriota bacterium | reverse complement strand
GTGCCGCCCACGTCGCGAAGGACGCGGACCAGCACTTCGGGATCGCCCGACTCCGCCAGCGCCCGGGCCTTGTTGGGTTCTTCCAGCGCGAGCACGCGGAGCCCGTTGTTCGGGAGCCGGTCGAGCGAGCGCGAGGCCATGGCGATCGACATCTTGTGCCCTTCGCGGCCGGGGAAGTCGAGGACCAGCGATTCGCCGTCGCTCTCCTTCACACGGCCGATCCCCCACGTCTGGTGCGTCACGTACGCGCCCGGCGGGAGCGCCATGATCTTGGGAACGCGCGCGGCGATCATCTCGAAGGGAAGCTTGACGTCCGTGATGCCGGAGCCCTGGACGATGGCCTTGGGATCGGGCTCGTTCGCGACCACCAGGCGAAACAGACGGGCGAAGAGAGCCCGCGCCCCAGCCGTTCCCGGAAGCCGCGGCCCGATGGGGGCGACGTCATCCCAGGTGAGCCGGCCGCGCGCCTGCGATTCCAGGGCGGGCAGCGCCAGGTCCAAGATCGGCTCGGCGTCGCTCCAGGGCGCCATGGCGGCATAGCGAAGAAGGATCCGACCCACCCGCCCCGGCGACGATTCCAGATCCTCGTCGATCGCGCGGAAGAGCGAGTCCGACAGGCCCTGAACGGTGCCGTCGTCCAGGAACAGCTCCATGGCCCGCAGCCGATGCTCGCGCACGGCGTCCTTCACGTCCGGGTCGGAGGAGCGGAGAAGCAGCTCCGCCAGATCTTGGTGCAGCTCGGGATCGGCGGGCCGGATCGAGATCGCCGTCCGAAGCCATTCGATCCGATCCTCCTCGGGTGCGGGGCCGCCGGCCAGGAAGTGGAGGAAGCGGACCGCGGCCGGACTCGGCTCGGGCGTGAGGAAGCGGGGCAGAAGCGCGTTGACGCTCTCGCGGTCCCCCGCGGCGAGGAGCTTGTCGGCGACTACCTCCAGCGCGTCCAGCGAGCGGGCGCGCTCGCCGAGACCCTGCCGGAGAAGCGCGGTCAGGAGAAGGAGGTCCCAGCGTTTCTTTCGTGCCGGGGGTTCCTGCTCGATCAGAAGGAGGGCGGACTCGACGGCGCTCCGCTCGATCAGTCGGGCCGCGACCGTTTCCGTCTCCACCCAACGCGGCGTACCGTACCCGGGCGGCGGCTCGTCGCCCTGGGCACCTTTCAAATAGGATCGTAAATCAGCGTCCATCATCGTCCGGCATCCATCATTCGTTCGGCCCTCGCGAGTGCGCAAGGATAGCGCAGATGGGATGCCCTCGGATAGACTCTCGCCCTTGCCCGGCCTGGACGGGGTGCCGGCCACCAAGGGGGAACCGATCTCGAAGCGGACACGCCTGACCCTCGCTCTGGTGGCGAACCAGCTCCTCTCGAGCGGCACCCACCTGATCGCGAAGGGCGCGATGCTGCTCCTGCATCCGCTCACGGTCGCCCTGCTTCGGTTCCTCGCCGCGTCCGCCGTCCTCTTCGCCTATCTTCGTCTGCGCCCCACTCCCGAGCGCATCGCGAGGCGCGACTGGCCGCGTTTCTTCCTGCTCGGGTTTCTGGTGGTTCCCGTGAACCAGGGGTTTTTCCTGTTCGGACTCGCGCGCTCCACGGCCAGCCACGCGTCGCTCCTGTACGCGCTCACCCCGCTCGTCGTGCTCCTTTTCGCGAAGCAGCTCCTGCACGAGAAAAAGCTCGCCTCGAAGCTGGCGGGAACGCTGGTCGCGTTCGCCGGCGTGGCCGTGATTCTTCTCGAGCGTGGGCTGCGCCACGAGATGGGGCTTCTGACGGGCGATCTCTTGATCCTCGTCGCGGTGTTCGCCTGGGCGGCCTATACCGTGCTCTCCAAACGGCTCCTCGTGCGCTACGACGCGATGACCGTGACCGGCTGGTCGATCATCTGCGGCACGCTGCTATGCCTTCCGGCGCTCGCGGTGCCGGGAGCGATACCTCCTCTCGCCTCCATTCCGCTGCCGGCGTGGGGCGCTCTCGCGTATCTCTCGGTCGGCACCTCGGTGATCGCCTATCCGCTCTGGTCGTACGCGCTCCGGCACATGGAAGCGTCCAAGGTGGCGATCACGACCAACACGCAGCCGATTCTCACCGCGGGACTCTCGTGGCTGCTCTTCCACGAGCGCTTCACGACTGGATTCGTCGTCGGCGCCGCGCTGATCCTGGCGGGTGTGCTCTGGGTGGAGACGCGCGGGAGCGCGCCGGCGCGAGTGGCGGCGGCGCCGGAGGTGGCGTGATGCGGCTGGCGCGGGCCCGGGCCGGTACGCCGTGACGCGGCGCGCACCGCTTCGCGGCGATGAGCTGCCGGAGATCGTGTCGCCGCCCCCCGGGCCGCGCTCCCTCGCCGCCGCGAAGCAACTGCGCCGGGTCGAGGGAGCCGCGATCTGGGGAGCGGACGCGACCCCCATTGTCTGGGCGCGCGCGCGGGGCTCGGTGGTCGAGGACCTCGACGGAAACCGCTACATCGACCTGACCAGCGGCTTCGGCGCGGCCACCCTGGGGCATGCGGCGCCCGAGGTGGCGCGCGCCGTCGCGTCGCAGGCGCGGAAGCTGACGCAAGGGCTGGGGGACATTCACCCGCACGCGACTCGAGAGAAGCTGGTGCGTCGCCTGTCGGGATTGGGCGGGTCGTTGAGCCGCGTCCTCCTCGCGAGCACGGGCTCGGAGGCGGTCGAGCTCGCGCTCAAGACGGCCGCGCTCGCCACCGGCCGCCGCCGCGTGGTCGCGTTCGAGGGTGGCTACCACGGGCAGTCGGGAGCGGCCGTCGAAGTGACGCACGTTCCGGCGTCGCCCGATCTGGTGAAGCCCGCCGGACCGCCGCGGGCCATCCACATCCCGTTCCCCGACCCCGCGCGGTGCGCCGTGCGCCGCCCGTGCGAGCGGTGCGACCTGTCGTGTCTGGATCGCGGCTGGGAGCGCGTGGAAGCCGAATGCCACGGGACCGACGCGCCGGGCGCCGTGATCGTGGAGCCGATCCAGGGGCGCGCCGGCGTGATCATCCCGCCCGTCGAATTCCTGCCGCGGCTCTGCGAGAAGGCGCGCGCGGCCGGGCTGCTCGTGATCTACGACGAGATCCTGACCGGGGCGGGCCGAACCGGCCCCTTCTGGGCGTGGGAGCGGAGCGGCCCCGCGGCGGGGCCGGACTTGATGACCGCCGGGAAAGGATTGGGCGGCGGTGTCGCCATCGGCGCGCTCTTCGGAAGGCCCGCGATCATGGAGGCGTGGAAACGGCACGTGCCGGCGTCCGGCGAGTCGCCGTACGCGAGCACGTTCTACGCGCACCCCCTGGCATGCGCGGGGACGCTCGCGGCCGTAGAGCGGCTGACCTCGGCGGATATCCGGGAATCGGTCGAGAGAATCGGGCGTATTCTCGAAAGGGATCTGGCGGGATCTGCGGCTCGGGTGCTGGGGGCGATGGCGGCGCTGGATCTGTCAGTGACGAGCAATCAAAGCTTCCAGCACCTCATGACACGCGGTGTCCTGACGTTGCCGGGAGGTCTCGCCGGTAAGACGTGCAGCCTCCTGCCCGCGTTCACGATTCAAGAGAGCCAACTGCTGCACGCGTTGAGCGAAGTGACGAGAGAGAGCTAGATGTCGTGCGGCATGTATCCGACGGGGGACTGGTAGTAGTAGTCGGGAGGGTAGTGGAGGAAGTTGGAGACCCGGCTCATGTAGAGGCAGGCGAAATCCTTGAGCTGGTGGCCGAAGCGGCTCGACTCGTTTCCCTCGCGGAAGAGCGATCCCCACCGCGGATTGTAGGACCGGTCGAGCTTCACCCGCAGGCTGTCGATCTCCCCCTGAAGCTCCACGCTCTGACGCTCGAGCGCGCTCATCATCTCCGGAATCTCCGTGATGCGCGCCGCGATCTCGATGCGACGCACCGGATCGGCTCCGTCG
>JANLXD010000341.1:0-4528 GCA_031364935.1 Candidatus Eiseniibacteriota bacterium | reverse complement strand
CCGGCTCCCGCCCTCGCCGCGAGGTCGCGGCCCCAAACGGTGCTTACTTCAAGATCGTCAGCGGCGTCACATCGTTGCCTTCGTCGGTCTGCGCCTGCACGAAGTAGCGGCCCGAGGCGAGCGTGAGTCCGCGCTCGGTCTTGCCGTCAAAGCGGACCACGGTCAATCCCGCCGGGGCCGACGGCACGTCGGCCAGCGTCCGGACCATCTTTCCCGTCACATCGAACACCCGCACGAGGAGTCGGCCGTTACGGGAGAGCACGATCGAGATCGCAGTCTCCGGGTTGAGCGGGTTCGGTCCGAGGCGCTTGATGACGCCCTTCGGCTCGCGCGCCACGACCACGTTCACGGGAACCGTGAGCTCGGCGCCGTTCCGCAGGGTTGCTTTCAGCGTCATGTTCGCGCTCACCCGGTCGCCGATATTCGAGAATAGCGCCCGCAAGTCTTCCTTCCCGAATTCCATCCGGAGCTCGAGCACGCCGTTATGGTCGCGGTCCCCCGTGGTCTCGAACTGGTCCGGAAGCGGAGCGATCGAGGTCAGGCTGCCCGAATTGGTCCAGGCGAAGAGCCGGAGCGAGGACAGGTTCACGTCGGCCAGCGCGAATCCGCTCACGGCCTCCAGGTAGAAACGCTCGCGCGGCTTGCCGATGTCGAGGCGGATCGGATCCGCGTCGCTCCACGCGCGCGCCGCCAGGGGCGCGGCCACGTCGGTCACGGTGACGGTCACGACGACGTTGCTCGTGAGCAACGCGTTGTCGCGGTCGGCCTGGCTAAGCGTGACGTGGTAGACGCCCGCCGCGGTCGGCGTGGCAGAGAGCCCGAGCGTGCCGGTGCCGTTGCCCGCGTCGGTCAGAGTCGCGGCCAGCGCGCTCCCGCCGTCGGAGGTCGAAACCGTGAGGACCGGCGCGCCCTGACCGCACAGCTCGTCCGGATCCGAAGCGCCCACCGACAAGTTGGTCGTGCCGCCCTCGGGCAGCGACGCCGTGTACGAAGCCGCGTCCCAGGCAGGGGTGCGGTTCACATTGACCACCGTGATCGTGAAGGTTTCGGAGTCCTGGTAGACGCCGTCCGAGACCGTCACAGTCGCCTCATAGCTGCCAGCCTGACAGTAGCCCGGCGCGAGGGTGATCGTCGCCGAAAGCGTCCCCGGGCCGCTTGCGCCCGTGGTCAGCGTCGCGAAGCCAGGGAGCGACACGGTCCAGTTGAGCACGTCCCCGTCCGCATCGCTGGCCGAAAGCGAGACCTGCGTCGTCTGTCCCTCGTTGACCGCCTTGTTACCGATGGTCGCGAGGACCGGCGCGTTCGTCGTCTGGGTGCCGTTGACGGTCACCGTGAACGTCTCGGAGACCGAGTCGGTGCCGTCCGAGAGCGTCACCGTGATATCCGTGGGCCCCGGGGGCGTCGAGAGTGTCGGCGAGAGCGTGATGTTGCCCGTGCCGTCGCCGTAGTCGGTGAAGGTCGCATAGGAAGGAAGAGCGCTCGTGGTGAACGTGAGCTGGCTTCCATCCGGGTCGAATCCGCTCAGGCTGACGAACTGCGTCGAGCCCTGATCGACGTTCCGGTTGCCGATCGTGGTCAGCACCGGCGGCGCGTTCTGGACGGCCACGGTGATCGTGACCGAGCCGTTATCGGTGCCGCCGAACGTATCGTCGGCAAGGAACAGCACGGTATACGTGCCGGCCTGACCGAAGGCGGGCGTCCAGTCGAACGTGCCCGTGTTGTCGCGATGATCCACGAAGGTCGCGCCCGTCGGGCGCTGCGCGGAGAACAGACTGACCGTCTGCCCGTCCGGGTCCGTGGCGCTCACCATGAACGTGAGGGGGTTCCCTTCCGAGGCGCTCTGCGGACCCGGGAGGTTGAGCACCGGAGGCGCCGCCGCGGCGGGCGAAACAGCGAGGACCGCGCCCGCGAAGAGAAGCACGGTCAGTACCGTGAGGTGGATCGTCGAGATGCGGCCCATATGGACCCCCAGGTTGATGGCACAGACTGCGACCCCCGTCCCTGGGGACTTTTGGCGCACCCTGAGGTCATGCATAGCTCGGGCCACCGGCCGGAAATCGCCCGCACCCCGCTTCACCGTGCCGAGTTAGAGTGGAATCAGCGTTGGTGGGAAGGGTCCGGGGAGTTGCGTTCTGCGGCGGGAAACAACCGAAGCACGATCGGCGATGGCTCGATCCAACCGCCGGTCCAGCTCCGGGTGTCCTCCGCCCGCGGCCCATTCGCGTGGAACCAAGGAGGCCCCGCGGCCATAATAGAGAGGACGAACCACCCTTTCGAGCACGCACCCCAAGGAGGATTTCGTGGCGAAGTACCAACAGCGCGCCCGGGCGAAACGCGGCGAGTCGTTTCGAGATTGGATCAAGACACTGGTGCTGGTCCTGGCCGTGGTCATCACGTTCCGCGGCGTCGTGGCCCAGGCGTATCAGATCCCGACCGGCTCCATGGAGCGGACGCTCCTCGTGGGCGACTACCTCTATATCAACAAGATGCTCTACGGATCCGAGATCGATATCGGGTTTCGCGGGCACCGCTACTTCTATCACCGCTTCCCCGCGTTCCGGCAGCCGAAGCCGGGCGACGTCATCGTCTTTCGCTATCCGCCCAACCCACGCCAGGATTTCATCAAGCGCTGCGTCGCCGTGGGGGGACAGACCGTCGAGGTCCGGGACAAGGTGCTCTACGTGGATGGAAAGCGGCGCACCGAGCCGTACGCGGTTCACGACGATCCTCGCGTCCTCCCGCGCGAGTTCAGCGCCCGCGACAACTTCGGCCCCTACACCGTGCCACCGGGCGATCTCTTCATGATGGGCGACAACCGCGACAACAGCCTCGACAGCCGCTTCTGGGGACCGCTCCCCGCGAATATGGTCAAGGGGAAGGCGATGTTCACCTACTTCTCCTGGGATCCTCGCGGCCACATGGTGCGACTCGGACGGATGTTCCGCCCCATCGCATAGAGCTGATCTAGACGCCACCGCAGATCTGGACGTATGAAGCGAGACGGGGGCCGCTCGACGAGAGCGACCCCCGTTTGATTCACCGGCTACGGACGAATAAGCCTGCCCCGTTCCTACCGACGGAGCCGGTAGACTTTCGCGGTTTTTTGCCTCCAGCAGCCCGGGCATCCGACTTGCTTTTTCTCGCCTGTTTTTTCCTCGGCGCGTCTTCCCTTCTCGCACCCTTTACCCCCTCAGCGCCACACGTCTGCCACACGTTCCGGCGTTTGTCGCCCACGGCACCGACGCCCGCGGCCGCAACATGACGCAGACCATGGTCCTCAGCAACCGTGGCCGGACGTTGATCATTCGCACGGAAGTGGCGCGGGGTCGCTCGGGACGGATGGTCCAGACCGAGAAGGTGTACGAGCGGGCGTAACGCGGATAGCAAGAGGACAGGTCTCCCCCGTAGATAGATCCCGCCGGTAAAACAGCAACGCCGCCCTTCGGGGCGGCGTTCGCATCTGTGGGTGACTGTGGTGCCGGAGGGGGGAATCGAACCCCCACCCTCTTGCGAGGACCGGATTTTGAGTCCGGCGCGTCTGCCAATTTCACCACTCCGGCATCTAACGGCTAACTGCTTGATTTTCGGACACTAAACCCGCCCCCAGCGACCCGTCAATCGAAGGGGGATCCCCGCCGGCCTGATTCGAATTGACACCTGACCAACGTTTTAGCTATAATTCTTCAAGTTGTTCGTAGCAGCGGTCCCCCCTGGAACTTTTCAGGGCTCGCAGAGTCTAAAGTGACGAACGCGGGTTGTGAAGTTCCCTGGGATTCACGTTACCTGAGTGGCTTGACCCGGCGTTCGCCGGTGGGTTGCCCAAGACCTTAACAAGTCGTTTAGGCACGGTTTTATCGGGGAACTTCCAATAATACGAGTGGCGGGCCGGACCGGTCCGCCACTCTTCTTTTTGGCCCTAGGCCGGCAGCCCCCGCAGCACCACGATCGTCACGTCGTCCTCCTGGTCCCCGGCCTGGTAGGCCTGGACCGCCTCGTAGATCCCCCGGACGATCTTCGCCGCCGGCTCCTCCCTCCGCTGCACGATCTCCCGCCGGAGGCGCTCCTCCCCGAACAGCTCGCTGCTCGTGCTCATGGCCTCGGTGACCCCGTCCGTGTACATCACCAAGACGTCCCCCGGCCGGATCTCGACGACCCGCTCCTTGAACGTGGCGGTCTCGAAGGTGCCGAGGAGCGGCCCGGTGCTCTCCAGGGTGTCGAACTGCCCGGTCGCCGCCCGGTAGAGAAGCGCCGGATTGTGGCCGGCGTTCACGTAGGTGAGCCGGCGGGCGCTGGTGTCCAGCACCCCGAACATCGCCGTGACGAAGCGATCGGCCTCGATGCTCTCCCAGAGGAGCCGGTTCACCTTCGTCATGGTGGTGCGCATGGCGTAGTTGTTCCGGATCTCGGCGATCAGCGAGGCTCGGAACGCGGCCATGATAAGCGCGGCCGCGATCCCCTTCCCCGAGACGTCGCCGATGACGATGCCCAGTTGCTCGTCGGCGATGCGAATGAAGTCGTAGTAGTCGCC